>JAQUOF010000012.1 GCA_028717225.1 Patescibacteria group bacterium | reverse complement strand
ATGAGTTCAAAAGAAAAAATTGAACCGCAAACAGGAAATAGAATGCCTTTAAAATTCATACCTACGGGTTATAATATTTGCAACATTGAATTGCAACCGGGCACGGGCGGACAAATTGTCAGATCCGCTGGCGCGCTTGCAACTTTGATGACTTATGAAGGAAGTTATGTCGGAGTAAAATTACCTTCAAGCGAAAGAAGATTAATTTCAGAAAATTGTTCAGCAACAATCGGCCAAGTTTCCAATCCTGAATGGCAGCATACTAATTGGGGCAAGGCAGGCAGAATGCGTCATAGAGGAATCAGACCGTCGGTTAGAGGAAAAGCAATGGCTCCAGTCGCTCATCCGCACGGCGGAGGCGAAGGCCATTCTCCAATCGGTATGGTCGCTCCTAAAACTCCATGGGGTAAACCAGCTTTGGGCGTTAAAACACGCAATAAAAAGAAATGGACAAATAAATATATTATTAACCGAAGAGTTAAAAAGGTTAGAAAAAAATAAAATATGAGTAGAAGTCTTAAAAAGGGTCCGTGGATTGATCCAAAATTACTTAAAAAAATATCAAACTTAAAATCCGGAGATAAAACGATTATTAAAACTTGGTCCAGAGGATCTGTTGTCGTGCCGGAAATGGTTGGTTTTACTATTGCCGTTCATAACGGCAAAATTCATGTACCATTGCTTATTATTGAAAATATGATCGGCCATAAATTGGGAGAGTTTGTTCTAACCAGAAAATTTGTCCGACATGGCGGTAAGATGCAAAAAGACATGGAACAATCAGCGAATATTGCCGCAGGCGCCAAAACTCAAGCTTCTCAGGTTGCTCCGCCCGCTGCTAAAAAATAAAAAATTATGAAAATATCTGTTACTACAAAACATTTAAAAATGTCTCCTAAAAAAATGCGACAAGTTGTCGCCGTGATTAGGAATATGGATGTTACGGACGCAATAGATCAATTGAATTTCATTCCGCGCAAAGCCAGTCTTTTGATTTTAAAAACTTTAAAATCAGGCATTGCCAATGCCCAGCATAATTTTAATTTAAAAAAAGAAAATCTTTTTATAAAAGAAATTTTTGTCAATCAGGGTCCGGTGTTAAAAAGATTTACTTCTAAAGCTTTCGGACGGGTAGGGGATATACACAAAAGAAGTTCTGATTTAACAATATTTTTAGACGAAAGAGTCGCCTCCAAAAATGTAAAGCCGATAACTCAAAAATTGGAAAAAGTTGTCTCTGAATCGCAAGCAAAAGAAGAAGATAAACCGATGCAAACAATTTCCGATGAAATTTCCGATTCAAAACCGAATAAAGATTTTCCGAAATCTAAAGGACAGAAGATTTTTGATGTCCACAGAGAAGGAAGATATAAACCGGGAGGAAATAAAGATAAAAGTAAAAATACAGGCGGTACGCTTAAAAGATTATTTAATAGAAAAAGTATTTAATATATAGTATGGGACATAAAGTCAATCCAAAAATTTTTCGTATACCGGTTATCAGAGAATGGGAATCAAAATGGTTTGCTAAAGATTTGAAATTTAGGCAATTTTTGAAAGAAGACGTACAGATGAGAAAGTTTTTGGCTAAAAAATTTAAAAATTGCGGCATTTCCAAAGTTATTATTGAAAGATCAGCCAATATTATAAGAATTATTATTCATACTGCCAAACCGGGATTAATTATCGGCAAGGGAGGCATTGATATTGAAAAACTTAAAACAGAATTAAAAAAGAGTTTTGTTCCAAAAGATATTTCTTTGGAAGTTAATGTTCTTGAAGAAGGCGCTCCGATGTTGTCGGCCGCTTGCTTGCTTGAAACTGCGATTGCTGAAATAGAAAAAAGAACTCCGGCTCGCCGAGTAATGAAAAAAACTCTCAAAGTGGCGCAAACCGGCGGAGCATTGGGAGCTAAAATTGTTTTAGGAGGAAGATTAGGTGGAGCTGAGATTGCCAGGGTTGAAAAATTAACCTGGGGTAAACTCCCGCTTCATACTTTAAGAGCGGATATAGATTATTCCAGAGGAGTTGCTCATACTCTTTATGGAACAATAGGTATAAAAGTCTGGGTTTATAAAGGATTAAAATTTTAATTTGGCCTAAAAAGCTAATAAGCTAATTCCTAAAAAGCTAATTATGTTAATGCCACGAAAGGTAAAATATAGAAAAATGCATAAAGGGCGCCGACGCAATAAAAATTTGGCTTGCACCAAGGTTAGTTTGAATTTTGGAGAATATGGATTAAAAGGACTTGAGGCTTGTTGGATTACAGCTCGTCAAATTGAAGCGGCTCGCCGAACCATTACCCGTTTTTTAAAAAAGGGCGGAAAGGTTTGGATTAGAGTTTTCCCGGATAAATCCGTAACCATGAAAGGAGCTGAAACTCCAATGGGCGGAGGTAAGGGAGCGGTTGATCATTATGTGGCAATTGTCAGAGCCGGAACTATTTTATTTGAGATTACCGGCGTAGACGAGGCAACAGCCAAAGAAGCATTAACATTGGCTTCTCACAAATTACCCATTAAAACTAAATTTTTGAAAAAATAAATTATGAAAGTTAAAGAATTGCGCCAAAAATCTAAAGCAGAGCTTACCGCTTTGTTGGCGGAGTTGAAAGAAAAAAATCGCGGATTTCGTTTTGATATTCAATTAAAACAGCAAAAAAATGTTAAAGAAATAGATAAAGTTAAAAAATCAATCGCCAGAATCCTTACTATTTTAAATGAAAAAATATGAAAAGAGTATTTAAGGGTATTGTAACAAGCAATAAGATGCAAAAAACAATCGTTGTTAAGATTGATAGGATTAAAGTACATCCATTATATAAAAAGAGATATAAATTCAGCAGAAAATATAAAGTTCATGATCCAAAAAATGAAGCTAAAATCGGACAAACCGTTGTTTTCGCAGAATGCAGGCCTTTATCTAAAGATAAAAAATGGAAATTAATGGAGGTGGTTAAATAAAAATAAAATTATTTTATGATTCAAGACAGATCAATTATAAAAGTAGCGGATAACACCGGAGCGAAAGAACTGAGAGTTATTCATGTTTTTAAAGGATATAAAAGACGATATGGCGGAATAGGTGATATTTTTACGGCTTCAATTCAGAGAGCTGTTCCTCATACTATGGTAAAAAAGGGAGAAGTAGTGCAGGCAGTTTTAATCAGAAGCAGAAAAGAAATAAGAAGACCGTCAGGAATTTATATCAGATTTGAAGATAATGCCGCGGTTATCATTGATAAAAAATCAAAAGAACCGCGCGGTACCAGAATTTTTGGCCCGGTAGCCAGAGAGTTAAGAGATAAAGAATTCACTAAAATTATTTCCATGGCTCCGGAAGTGCTGTAAATAAATGCGAATCACTACAAATTTTCAGTAAAAATTTGTACAAATATAATTATTAGTAACGATTCGGATAATAAATAATTTGTAATAATTTGTAACGTTATGCGTATCAGAAAAGGAGATACAGTAAAAATGATGCAAGGCAAAGATCGCGGCAAAAAGGGCCGGGTAGTTAAGGTTTTCCCGAAAGAAAACAAAATTATGGTTGAAGAAATCAATATGGTAATTAAACATGTAAGAGCGAAACGCGAGAATGAGAAAGGCCAGAGAATCAGAAAGCCAATGCCGTTTAACGCTTCAAGAGTTTTACTTGTTTGCCCAAAATGCGCTCAAACTATCAGAATTGCTTCAAAAGTATTGGCCGATGGAAGAAAAATAAGATTTTGTAAAAAATGTAAAGAAGTAATATAAATCAGCTTCTTAGCTGGTAGCTTCTTAGCTTTTTAGGGCTAGAAACTACAAACCAATTTTAAAAATTTTCTAAGAAGCTAAAAAGCTAATTCCTAAAAAGCTAAACTATGAATTTAAAAACAAAATATTTAAAAGAAGCGGTTCCGGCCATGAAAGAAAAATTTGGCTATAAAAATGATATGGCGGTTCCGAAAATAAAAAAAGTGACGATTAATATCGGCCTGAACAGGGCAATAATGGAAAAAGATCAAAAATTTGTTGATTTGACCACTGATACGATATTAAGAATTACCGGACAACAGCCGGTTAAAACCTTATCTCAAAAATCAATTGCCGGTTTTAAAATCAGACAAGGACTTGTGGTTGGTTTAAAGGTTACTTTACGAGGAACGAAAATGTATGATTTTTTGGAGAAATTGATCAGAATATCTTTTCCAAGAACAAGAGATTTCAGGGGCATATCAATGAATAATGTTGATAAACAAGGAAATTTATCAATCGGCTTGAAAGAACAAATTGTTTTCCCCGAAATATCTCCGGAAAGCATTACCAAGGTTCACGGTCTTGAAATTATCATTACCACTTCGGCCAAGGAAAAAGAAAAAGGAATTGAACTTTTTAAATTAATAGGGTTCCCATTCAAAAAATCTTAATTATGGCAATTTTATCACAAATTTTAAAATCTCAGAGAAAACCTAAGTTTGGAACGCGAATTGTCCGACGCTGTTGGCGTTGCGGCAGAAAAAGGGGATATATGAGAGACTTTGATTTATGCAGAATTTGTTTCCGAGAGTTAGCCACTAAAGGCGCTATTCCCGGCATTAGAAAATCATCTTGGTAATTATTTTATTTATATTTACTTTATTTATATTTTTTACGTATGGTAGATCCAATTGCAGATTTATTAACAAGAATTAGAAATGCCTCAGCTGTGAGAAAGGCTGAAGTTATTTTACCTTACTCTAAAATTAAATTTGAGATGGTTAGTCTTTTGGAAAGAGAAGGTCTGATTGAAAAAGCGGAAATTACTGAAGCTGATGCCAAAAAAAATAAAGACGTTTTAGCGGCTAATTTTAAACAAATTAAAATAATTTTAAAATATAGCAGAAACGGACAATCGGCCATCACTAATTTAAAGCGTGTTTCTACTCCGGGCAGACGAATTTATGTTAAAAAAGGCAGAGCGCCAAGAGTATTGGATGGATTGGGAATATCGATTTTAACCACTTCTCAAGGCATTATGACTAATAAAGAAGCGTATAAAAAAGGTTTGGGAGGAGAATTAATTTGTCAAATTTGGTAATTAAATTATATGTCACGTATTGGTAAAAAAATTATTTCTATTCCGCAGGGAACAGAAGTTAAAATTAACGATAAGCATATTTCCGTAAAAGGGCCGAAAGGGACTCTTGATTTGAATTTTCCTTCTTGTGTGACAGTTAAGAATGAAAACAATGAAATATTAGTAACCGTGGAAAATCCTGAAGATAAAACAGAAAGATCGTTATGGGGAACAATTAATCGATTAATTGCAAATATGGTTTATGGCACTAAAAACGGATTTGAGAAAAAGCTTGAATTAGTCGGTATTGGTTTTAAAGCTCAAGTAAGCGGTCAAAAATTAACTTTAAATATAGGTTTTTCTCATCCAATAGAATTTCCCTTTTCAAAAGATATTGAAATAAAAATAGAAAAAAATATTCTTACTATTGGCGGAAGAGATAAACAAGCAGTCGGTGATGTGGCTGCCAAAATCAGAAAATTAAAACCACCAGAGCCTTACAAGGGGACTGGTATCAGATACGTTGGCGAAATTGTCAAAAAGAAAGCAGGTAAAAAAGTTTCAGCTACATCTTCCTAAAATTATAAATAAAAAATTATGGCTACTGATCCTAAAATATTGTTACGAAAAAAAAGACGTCTTCGCATTCGAGCGAAAATCAAAGGGACTGCTAAACGCCCCAGACTTTCTGTTTTTAAAAGCAATAAATATATTTATGCTCAATTAATTGACGATGACAAAGGAGTAACTCTTGAATCAGCTTGCAGTTTGAATTTAAAGAAAAGCGAAGATAAAATGGAAACTAACGAGAAATATTCCAAGGGCAAAAAAGCGGTTGCTTTTTTGGTCGGGCAATTGATTGCCAAAAAAGGATTGAAAAAGGGGATAGAAGAAGCGGTTTTTGATAGAGGAGGATATAAATATCAAGGCAGAATAGAAGCTATAGCCGAAGGAGCCAGGGCCGGTGGATTAAAATTTTAATTTTAATATTGAAATACTAAAAATTTAATATGATGCAACAAAGATCAAATCGTAGAAATGCCCCGGAGTCAAAAGTTGAACCTGAATTTAAACAGCAATTGATTGAATTGGCCAGGGTAACCAGAGTAGTTCAAGGCGGAAAACGCATGAGTTTTCGCGCTTGTATTGCTATTGGCAATTGCAAGGGTGATGTTGGCGTGGGAGTGGCAAAGGGTGCTGATGTATCTTTGGCTATGACAAAAGCCACCAGAGAAGCGAATAAAAATTTAATTAAAATACCTATTACTGACGAAACTATTCCTCATTGGGTAAAAGTTAAAGAAGGATCAGCGGTAATTTTATTAAGACCGGCGGAGAAAGGACACGGTATTGTGGCTGGCGGAGTATCCAGAGTTATACTGGCTTTAACTGGTATTAAAAATATCACCGCTAAAACATTAGGTTCTCGCAATAAAATTAATAATGCTAGGGCGACAATTAAAGCCCTTCAAGCTTTAAGATATGATAGAATATAATTATGGCTATTTCTTTATCAAAATTAACTCCTAAAATTAATTCTCGTCATCGCAGAAAAGTTGTCGGCAGAGGCAATGCCTCAGGACACGGCTGTTATTCGTGTCGCGGATTAAAAGGACAAAGAGCAAGAACCGGTGGAAAAAGAAAATTAAAACTTATGGGATTTAAAACCGTTTTAAGGCGCATCCCAAAATTGGGAGGCTTTAAAAGTATTTATCCTAAGTTGGTCGTTATAAATTTAGATATATTGGAGAAAAAATTCAGCAATGAAGCGACAATTGATCCGGAGAAATTGGTTGAAATCGGTTTAGTCAAAAAAATGCAAAAATCAAACGGAATAAAAATTTTAGGCAATGGCAAATTAACCAAAAAATTTATCATTAAAGCGCAGGCCTTCTCTAAATCGGCGACCGAGGCTATTGAAAAAGCCGGCGGCCAAGCGATTAAAATTCAATAATATATGTTGGAAAAGTTGAGAAGAATTTGGGATATTAGGGAATTAAGAAAAAAACTGCTTTTTGTTATAGGAATGCTGGTTGTTTTTAGAATTGCCGCTCATATTCCGGTTCCCGGAATTAACGTGGCTAATTTTCAAGATTTTTTCTCCCGTAATCAGGTTTTGGGCATGTTGAATATTCTTTCCGGCGGAGCAATGAGTAATTTTTCCGTGGTTGCTTTAGGCGTTGGTCCTTATATCACTGCTTCAATTATTATGCAGCTTTTAACAATGATTGTGCCTCGTCTTGAAGCTTTAAGCAAAGAAGGTTCAGCCGGTTATCAAAAAATTAATCAATATTCAAGATTAATTACCGTTCCATTGGCGATTCTTCAAGCTTATGCCATGATCATGATTTTTAAACAGTCCAGTCAGCATTTGATTGAATTTACCTCTAAAATGCAGATGATTAACACAATCATCGTTATGTCGGCCGGAACTATTTTTCTGATGTGGATAGGCGAACTTATTACTGAAAAAAAAGTTGGCAATGGAATTTCTTTAATCATTTTCGCCGGTATCGTGGAACGATTGCCGGTTTCTTTACAGCAATCAATTGTAACTTTTGATAGAGCGCAAATTTTTAATTTTTTAATACTCGGTATTCTGGCCTTGGTCACTATTGCAGGAGTGGTTCTTCTAACTGAAGGACAAAGAAATATCCCCGTTACTTATGCTCGCAGAATTCGGGGTAATAGAATGTTTGGCGGAATGGATACGTATTTGCCGTTAAAAGTTAATCAGGCAGGAATGATCCCGATTATCTTTGCTATTTCAATTGTTTTATTTCCCGGTTTTATCGGCCAATTAATGGGTCGGTCGGGTACGGCTTGGATTGCTAATATGGGTTCGCATATGGTAACTCTTTTTCAAAATCAAATTATTTACGGTTTAAGTTATTTTATTTTAGTTGTTGCATTTACTTATTTTTACACCAGTATTATTTTTCATCCGACTCAGATTGCCGATAATTTGCAAAAACAAGGCGGATTTGTACCGGGTCTTAGACCGGGTCAGCCAACAGCAAGTTATCTATCTTTAATAAGCAATAGAATAATGTTGGCGGGCGCTGTAGCATTGGGAGTTGTCGCTATTTTACCTATTATTACTCAAGGAGCTTTTAAAATAAATTCTTTTACTATCGGTGGTGCCGGTATTTTAATCGTCGTCAGTGTTGTCTTGGAAACGGTTAAACAGGTTCAATCTCAAATTTCCATGTACGAATACGAAGATTTATAATAATAATTTTTTATTTTTTGTTTAAGTTTGTTTCTGACGGATAATATCCGTTTTTCAATTTATAATCTAAAATAAGAATATGACGGAACAAGAAAATAAATTTCAAAAATTAAAAATCGTCTTAATCGGTCAGCCCGGTTCAGGCAAGGGTACGCAAGTAGATTTAATAAGAGAGAAATTAGGGTTAGTTCTGGTCCCTTCTCCGGGCGATCTTTATCGCGATCCGGAATTTAGAAAAACAGAACTGGGGAAAATTGTCGCCCCAATAGTTGATAGGGGAGAATTTGCGCCGGATGAAATTACTAATCGGATTATGAAAGAAAAAATTATTGATTTGACTGATAATTTTAAAAAAGGTTTTATTTCCGAGGGTTATCCGAGAACTTTAGGCCAGGCAGAATTTGTTGATAAGGAAATAGGTTTTGATTTTTTGATTAATTTAGAAGTGCCGGAAGAAGAAATTATCCTTAGATTGTCAGGCCGCCGTATTTGTCCAAAGTGTAAAAAAAATTATCATTTAATCACTTTGCCGCCCAAGCAAGATGAGATTTGCGATATTTGCCAAGTGTCATTGGTTCAGAGGGAGGATGATAAGCCGGAAGCGATTAGGAAAAGAATGTATGTTTATCACCAAACAGCCGAATTAACTATTGAATATTATCGTAAACAAAATAAAGTGATTGATATTAACGGCGATCAGTCAGTTGAAAAAGTTTTTGAAGATATAAAACAGGCCCTAGAAAAGTATTTATGATTCCAATCAAAGACGAAAAAGAAATTGAAATAATGCGCCAAGCCGGGCGTATTTTATCAGGAGTAATGAAAAGAATCGCCTTGATGGTTAGTCATGGCGATTCTACTTTAGATTTGGATAAATTGGCTGAAAAATTAATTATTGAAGCCGGAGCACAACCTGCTTTTAAAGGTTATGGTTCGGGCAGAAACGCTTATCCGGCCACTCTCTGCATCTCCGTTAACAATGAAGTCGTCCACGGCATACCCAGACAAAATAAAAAATTACAACAAGGCGATATTGTCGGTTTGGATTGCGGAGTAAAATACAAGGGTTATTTTTCCGATATGGCTGTTACCGTGCCGGTTGGCAAAATTTCTTCCGAGGCGCAGCGTTTGATAAACGTGACTAAAAATTCTTTGGATTTGGCGATTAGAACAATAAAACCAAATATTTATTTGGGTGATATTTCTTATGAAATCCAGAATTATATTGAAAAAAATAAATTTTCCGTTGTCCGTCAGTTTTGCGGTCATGGTATTGGCCGAGAACTTCACGAAGAACCTCCTGTTTTGAATTTTGGCAAAAAGGGGACTGGGCCGAAATTATCGCCGGGCATGGTTTTAGCTTTTGAGCCAATGGTTAATCAGGGCCGTTATGAAGTTGAGGTTTCAGGTGATGGATGGACTGTAGTAACCAAGGATGGCTCTTTATCCACGCATTTTGAACACACGATTTTAGTCACTAAAAAAGGATGTGAAGTTTTGACCAGGTAGTGTTAAATTATTTTAGAAATAATAAGGGACCACTTTTCAGTGGTCCTTTTGGTAATTATATATTAACATTTTGATTCGTAGCCGAAAATGGTTGGTTTTCTGCCACGACCATTAGAGACGATTACAACGTCTTCTAACGAAGTTTTGCATTTGGGACAAGAGCAAGTATTTATTCCAAAACTTTTTGCCCTTGTGTCCGGATCCCACTTGAGTCTGCCAACACCTCCGCTTGTTATAAAATCAGAATGTATGTATTGTTCTTGACCTAGTGTCACTTCAATCAATACTCCTTCACATTCCATATGGTAGCAGGTCATACTGACTTTTTCACCAGTTTGAAACCGTAATAAAGCCTTTGACATGATAATCACCCCCTTTTTTTAATTGTTTATATTATATCAATTTTTTTTAATTCTGTCAAGACGGAGTTATTCCATTTCACGCTTTAATTCAGCCGGCATTTCTAAGTCAATTTTAACTGGTTTGATGTATTTAACGACTAAATCGCGGGTATTATTGATATTTAATTGTTCGGCCAGAAAATTGAATTTTTCACCGATTTCTTGGCAAAATTTTTCTTTAATTTCAGGGCTGATTTGAGATATTTCTTTTTCAAACACACCCCAAGTTTTTTTTCTTAAATTATATAAAAATTGCTCATCAGTCCAATTTTCTTTTCGTTCCGCCTGGCAATTATTTTTCAGCCAATCATACATTTTTTCTTTCAAATCTTGAGGAAAAAATTTGCTGTCTAAAATAATGTTTTGAAAAGCAGTGGCCAGATGAATTTCCAGAACCTGATTTTGGGTGAATTTATTAAACACCTCGTCTTTTAAAGTAGAGGCGCCGTGAGCAACCGCTCCGCCCAATCCATATTCTTGGCAGGCGATTTGGCCGAGATTTTCAAGAGTATCAAAATCAACCTCTAAATCAGCCATTTTGCCGTCTGCCAGCATTATGCCGCCGTGACTGGTACCCGATTGAACACTGATTTTGGAAAGGCCTGTGGAAATATTTGAGTTTTTTAAAATTTGGTTATAGTTGCTTAAAAACGATTTCAGCTCTTCGGGATTTGAATTTTTTTTGCCGATTTCCCCAATTTCTCCGCCAATGGAAATAGTTATGTCGTTCGGTTCTAATCCTCTGATAAATGTTGTCAGTTCAGCCGTGGTTTCAAAATTTTTTCTTTGTTGTTCTTCAAGTGAAGATTGGTTTAAATCAACCAAAGTGGAAGCGTCTATATCAATGTTATAAAAGCCGGCTTCAATTGATTCTTTGATGGTATTTTTTAGATTATTTAATTCTTGTTCAGGATTTTCCTGATATTTTTTTAAATTTATTTGGCCGTGATCCAATTGAATAAATATTGGTCCGGAAAATCCTTGCTTGATCGCTGCGGCCAAAATAACAGCCGCGTATTCAACAGGGGGTTGAGCGGTATAAACCATTTCCGTGCGAGCCAGTTCAAAAATAAAAGCGCCGATATTTTTTTTAACAGCTGTTTTAAAAATAGCCTGAGCCGATTCATAGGTCAATCCTCTTAAATTCATGGCTGGCACGGTTAAATCTTTAAATTCTTCGCGGCCGCGAGCCAGATAGAAATCATTAATTGAAGCCGGATAAACGTTTAATTTTTGTCCGATCTTTAAAATCAGCCAATGGCAAGCTTTCTTAATCGCCAAATCATCGTTTAAAGCCGCGTTTTCCGCCAGTTCGTCAATAGTTTTGTTTAATTGTTCTTTATCTAAAATATCCAAGTCGTCCTTTTCAATTATCAAGCGAGTGAGGGGAGAGAAAACTTGTTTTCTATCCCGAGCGAGCGCAGATAATACAGGGTTAATACCCTTTATTTTTACGGCTTTGATATTTTGAATCAAATCAGAAACATTTTTATAAAGCATAGTTAAACATTAATATAATTAATGAGAACGACGGTTTTTAATATGTCTGTAAACATACAGACCAACAGCCAAAATAATTAAAACAGCAATTAATAATTCAAAATTGTGTAATTTTTCTCTGATTAAGTCCCAATTGTTTCCCATTTTAATGCCAAGCCAAGTAAACAGGACGCACCATGGCAGCGCGCCGACAAATGTATAAAAAGAAAACTTTTTAATATTCATTTTAGATACGCCGGCAGGGAAGGAAATATAGGTTCTGACAATAGGCAAGAGGCGGCCGAAGAAAACCGTTAAATCTCCGAATTTGGCAAACCATCTATCGGCCAAATCCAAATCGTGCTTAGAAATTAAAATATATTTGCCGTATTTTTCAATCAAAGGACGTCCGCCTTTAAAGCCGATCCAGTAAGCCAAAAGAGAACCGATTAAATTTCCGAATGCTCCGATTATCGCCACCAGCAAAAAATTCATTTTTCCCATGGCTACTAAGAATCCTGAGAAGGGCATAATTATTTCCGAGGGGATAGGGATACCGCAACTTTCCAAAAGCATTAGCAAAAAAACTCCGTTGTAGCCACTAAAGCCAATGGTTTTAATTATAATATTGGCTAAAAAATTGATAATATCAGTAATCATGTATTTTATTATAACAGATTTTTTAATTATAAACAAACTGAAAAAATAATTTTTATGTCAATATGCGTATTGACATAAAAGTAATTTTAAGATATTATTAATAAATATTTGCGGTACTTTAAAATAAAAAGGAGGGGATAAAAATGAATAAATTTTTGCAAGGAATAATATTTTTGTTTATTTTTCTTTTCAATCAAGAAGGTAATTTATTCGCCGGTGAAAACAATCAAGCAGGACGTGAAAACCTTTTTCAAGAATTAATGAAAAAAGGTTTTACTCGCCAAGAATTGGAAAATATTTTTTCCGATAATCGGGTTGAGGTTTACAACAGCTTGATTGGCCCGTTTGGAAAAGAGAATGAGAAAAAAAGACAGAAATATTTAAAATTTCTTTTGTCTGACGCATCAGTTCAAGATGGCAAAACCTTCCTCTTGACTAATGATAATATTTTTTCGGATGTTGAAAAAGAAATAGGCGTGGACAAAGAAATTATTGTTTCTGTCTTTAAGGTGGAGACAGACCTGGGTAGATATTTCGGAAATTATCGGGTCTTTAATGTTTACAATACTCTTTATTTCAAATCTCATTCTGTAAAGAAAAAAGAGTGGGCCAAACAAGAACTGATCTGTTTCCTGGTTATTTGTAAAGAAAATGGATTTGATCCCTTAAGTATCTTCGGATCTTCAGCCGGAGCTTTCGGTTGGTGTCAATTTTTGCCATCGAGTTGGAAGTACGCTTGTGACGGAAATAATGACGGCGTAATTGATCTTTTCAATTTGACTGACGCTGCTTATAGCGCGGCTATTTTTTTAAAAGAAAGAGGCAAGTGGCAAGAAGGGGAATGGAATGACCGAAACAAACAGGCAATTTTTAAATATAATAGAAGTCTGTTTTACGTAAAGACGGTTCGTCTTTACGCCGAAAAACTTGGATTTAATCAAAAATAAAAAAAGCGGTTTTCTAAAAAAAGAAAACCGCTTTTTAAATTAACATTAGATATCGTCAAAAAACTAGTCCTATGCTTGTTTCTTTTGTGACGGATTCGCCCTGTTCGTGTTTTTTATTTTTTTTCTTGCTTCCAGCATTAATCTCTTTGCTATCAATCGTTTTTGGGTTTTATGAGAATGTGATTTTTTGTGTCTATTTAGTCCTGTACTTCTTTTTGCCATATAATGTTTTATTAATTATTTAATTATTCTGTGGTTTTGCCGTCAAATTCTTCGCCATTGGTTTCGGCTTCTTTTTTGGTCGCGCGAATTATACCATCTTTATGATGAGCAGGCGAATAGATGGTATAAAGCTTTAAGTCCTCAACGTCTGATATATTGACAACATTGTGTTCTGCTCCGGCAGGCACAACTATTGCCGTGCCATTGCCAACTTCATATTCATTGCCATCAATAATTACTTTGCCTTGACCCGCTTCAAAGCGAAAAAATTGATCATTATCATTGTGAACTTCCATTCCAATTTCTTCCTTGGGCAAGAGGCTCATCAGCACCAACTGGCTGTGTTTTCCGGTATATAAAACCTTGCGGAAATTTTTATTTTCTAATGTATCTTTCTCAATGTTTGCGTTAAATCCTTTCATAAGTTTTAAAATTAATTGATTAAAATAAGCAATCTGTCATAACTATAAGTCTTTTATATCATTTTGTCAATACTTTTTATCAAAAAAACGAGTTAAAGCAACTCGTTTTTTTGATCAGGATAGATAGAGAACCTCGTGGTTCTAATCCCTGCCAATTTTATTGCGCGCTTTTTGGCATTTCTGTTATTTTCACTCCTGCCGGAAGTTCAAACATATTGTCGGGAATATCAACGAATTCTATATTTTTATATTCCATTGTCGTTTTGCCCTCAGGGGCGGTCATTTCTATTTTAATGGGAAGTCCTTTTTCTTTCCATATCCAAGATTTTGTATTTTCTCCTTGGGCATTATATTCAACAATGCTGCAAATTTTTCCGTCTATAGTTTCAGTGCCGATGGTCTTTGGTTTATATTCTTCAATGTTTGAAGTAGGGGATAATGGAGCTCCACCGCTAAAATCACTCTTCATGGCCATATTTTGCGCCGGCATGTACGTATATATTGTTTGTGCTTCTGTATCCATCAGACTGATTATTGTTTGCCCTCCCATTGTCGCTTCTGTTCTCATTTTATTTTTCTTCAGCCATACTTTTGAAGTCGTTGAAGGCGCTCCTTGCGTTGTCATTATTAAATCATATTTAACAGAAGATATACCCATTCCTCTCCCTAAAATGTCATCCAATGTTTCAGTTACAGATTGATTATTGGTTACATTAGTTTTTTGTTCGGTTCCTTTATTACTCTTATTAAGACAACCCCCGGTCACAATTAACATTACTACCAAGATTGTTGCTCCTAAAATTTTTGTGTTTATTTTCATAATAATATTTTTTTAAAAAATTGTGTTTTCGGCCTTTAAAATATTTATTAAAATTTTAAATTATAGCCTGGGGTGGCTAACGGGATTCGAACCCGTGATAAGACTTCCACAGAGTCTTGTGTTACCACTACACTATAGCCACCATAAATTATTTTTTCGGTTTTAAAATTGCGGTCCATTTGATTTTCATCGCCAAATGGCTTTTATCCTGATATTCATCATCAACTTCAAAATATTTTTTGATTATTTTTTTAAAATCTTGTTCGCTAATAAGCACTTGCTGATAATCCAGACCAAATCCGATATCTTTAATTGCTTTTTTGGGAAGAACCCCATCTTTAATTAATTCTTTAATTTTATTATTAACTTTTTTAAAATTGTAAGTTTTGGTTTTTTTATCATAAAATTCAGAATTATAACATAATCTGAAAAAATTCAACCAATAATTCCTTTGATCTTTGAATATTTTCGGAGATTTTTTGTATAGGTTTATATATTGTTCAAAAGTTAAAAGATCTTTTTTCTTTACATTTACGGCGCCGAAAAACCAAAGTCCTTTTGGTTTTAAAATTGAAAAAATATTTTTAAAAAATGGCTTGAATTCGCTGTATTTTATATTGTCTTGAGCTGAATCGCTCAAAACAAGATCAAAACTGTTTTTTGCAAAGGGCATATGCAGCCAGTCAGATAAGACAAATTTTTCTCGTGGATTTTTTGGTAATTTGAGCAAGGAAGTCATTGCCCTGGCTGAATCGGAATTAATGTCTACAAAAGTGGTATCTACTTTATATTTGCTTAATAAATCCCTGAATTCAGGAGTTGAGCCCAATACCAAAGCTTTGAAACTTATTCCTTTCTTTATCGGCAGCTTTTTCAATTCTTTTTCCCAAAATTTTATTTCATTCTTAGACGGTTTAGCTGGAGGCAAATATGATGCCCAAACTTTCGCCATTTCTTTCCATTGTTCTTTTTTAACTTCTCGTTGAGATTGTTTTTCCATAATTTGTTTAGAAATTAGGAACTGTAAATTGCCACAAAGGGCTGGTACCCCCAAGAGGAATCGGACCTCTATGTTCAGCTTAGAAGGCTGACGTTCTATCCATTGAACTATGGGGGCAATAAAAATTTAAAATTGAAAAATCAAAATTTAAAATTAAAAGACAAATAAACTACGGGGCAAATTTTATTCCATTTTTCTTAAGGCCTCAATGCGTTTTTGAATCGGCGGATGAGTGGAAAAAAGATTGGCCATTAAACTGTTTTGACCAAAAGGGTTGGCAATATATAAATGAGCAGTGGCTGCCTCGGCTCTTTTTAAAGGTTGTTTATCTTGAGAAATTTTTTCCAAAGCGCTGGCTAATCCTTCGGGATAACGAGTCAAAAGCGCGCCGGAAGCATCTGCTAAATATTCTCTTTTTCTGGAAACTGCCAGTTTAATCAATTGAGCGATAATAGGCGATAGAACGATCAAAACAATACCGACGATTAAAAAAATTGAATTGCCATTATCTCTGTCTCTGTCGCGACTGCCGGAAAATCCGGTTTGAAAAACTAAACGAGCTAAAATATTAATTAGACCAACTAAAACTATTACCAAAGTCATTAAGCGAATATCGTAATTTTTAACATGGCTTAATTCGTGGGCAATCACTCCTTCCAATTCTTGGTTTTCCAATTTTTGAATAATGCCGGTGGTTAGGGCGATAGAAGCGTGATTTGGATCGCGGCCTGTGGCAAAAGCGTTCGGCGAAGGATCATTAATAATATAAATTTTTGGAACAGGCAAGCCGGCAGTAATGCAAAGATTTTCCACCATTCTATAAATATAAGGATTCTCAGCTTTGCTTAAAGGTTGGGCGCCTGAACTCCAAAGAGCCATTTTATCACCGGAATAATAACCGAACAAGGTGGTGAAAAAAGCGAAAAATCCGGCTATAACCAATCCTGCAGAGCCAATTGAAGTGTATTTGGAAACTATCCAGCCGATGAATAAAATAAATGCGCAGAAAATAACAATCAGTAAAATGGATTTATGTTTGTTGGAATCAATTTCTTTGTACATATTTTTTCGCACTATACCTCTTTCGGCAAGTGCTCAAATTAGTTTTAAATTAACCCTTTCTTTTTTTATCGTGAAACGCCTGATAAACATCTTTTAAATGTTGATCTGTGACGTGAGTATAAATTTGAGTGGTGGTGATATTTTTATGTCCCAATAATTCTTGAACCGCTCTCAAGTCCGCGCCGCCGGCTAATAAATCAGTGGCAAAACTGTGGCGCAAAGTATGGGTGGTGATTTTCTTGGTAATGCCGGCTACTTTGGCGTATTTTTTAACCAGCCTTTGAATGGAGCGGGGAGTGAGACCCGGTTTATTTTTTTGTCCTTTTTCTTTTTTCGCGCTATCGGCTCCCGCTTTGTCGTGTCGGACAAAAACATTCGGTTCCATATCAGTCCGCGTTTCTAAATATTTTTTTAAGCAATATTTTGCTTGGTTTGACAAAAATACCAATCTCCATTTTTTGCCTTTTCCGCAAACGCTGAAATCATCTTTTTTTAAATTAATATCATCAATTTTTAAATTAGTCAATTCCGAGACGCGCAAGCCGGTGGAAAACAGCAGCTCTAAGATGGATTTGTCGCGCAATTTTATAATATCCGGTTGTTCTATTTGAAACGGCGCTTCAAGCAGTTTTTCCAAATCATCGCCCTCTAAAAAAGAAACTTGTCTTTCACCGGTTTTTGCCAATTCAATTTTTTCCGGAGCATAAGTTTTGATGTCTCTTTTGGCCAAATATTTTAGAAAATTTCTCAAAGCGATTAAATGATAATTTTGAGTGGACGTGGAAAGGCCGCTTTCAGAGCGGGGATTTTTCAAGCGGGAAAGAAAGAGGCGGTATTGGCGGACAACATCCGAAGTTATTTCTTGAGGAGAATTCGCGCCGGTTTGTTTTGAAAATCGCTCCAAATAAAATTTGTAATTTCTGACAGTCAAATCGGAAGAACCCTTTTCAATTTCCAAATGTTCCAGAAACTCAGTGATTAAATTTTTTAAGTCGTTTGCCATGTTATGATTATGACAAATTCTTTAAATAAGTCAAGGTTTTGCGACGCCAGAGAAACTCTTTGTTTTAATCATATATCCGATAATTGCTCCAAAAGAATCAATACCAACATCAATTAAAGAACTGACTCGGCCGAAGACAAATTTTTGATGCCACTCGTCGGAAAAAGCGTAAAGAATGGAAAATAAAAGCGCCCAAAACATTCCTCGTTTTTTGGACGAATCATCAAGCGCCCGAAATAATAGTAAAAATAAAATACAAAATTCCGCCATGTGGGCGATTTTTCTCAAAACAGTATCCCAAAATTGGCTTAAGGAAGTTCTTAAATCGGGGATAGAGGACAGATAAAAAATCAATCCGGTCCAAACAATAACCGGCAGCCACAAATTCAGCAATTTTTTTAATTTTGTCATGGTTTTAATAATATTGATAAAAAAATATTAGTCAAGTTTGGGCTTGACAAATTCTCAAAAATGTAATAGACTAAAAACAATCAATGCTCAAATTTGTGATAAAATTTCAAGAAAGAAATTTTGGTCAAATTGAGTAAATAATAAAGGAGGAGAAATGGCAAGAAGAAAAATTTATAGAGCCGTAATTGTTATAAGTCATACAGGAAAAGAAATTTTGGTAAATGGTAAGATAGGAATTAAAGGTTTCGGGTACATTAAAGTGAACCATATTAAAAAAAGAGTTTACAATGAAATTTTGCAGGGGCTTAAATCGGAAATGGAAAAAAATAAAATAAATACGGTTACTGTTCCTAATAAGAAAGACCCCAACCCGATAATAGGCGTGAAAAATGATTATATTCTGATAGTAGACATGAAAAAGGGCGAGACAAAACGGCAGCGGCTTCAGAAGAGTATAGAAATTGGTTATACAGATAAGGAAAAGGCCAATAAGATATTTGAAATTGTTTTAAACCTTTTGCTAAAAGGAAAGGAGATAATGGTGATAAAAAAATAAAAATTCCGCACCTTGTTTGTTTGTCTAAAAACAAGGTGCGGTTTTATTTTTTTAAACTTGTTTCAGAATTTGACATTTTTCCAGTATTTTGGTATCCTTATAATACAAATTAATTTGCTCGAAAAAGGAGGCCTTTTTGAATTATTTTGGGTTGCCAAAAATAACGTAATATGTTAATATAATAATATTATAATTAAACTTAAATTATGCTTAAAAAAGAAGACAAAAAACAAATCATCCAAGACAATCAAATTAACGAAACTGACACCGGTTCGTCTGAGGTTCAAATCGGTCTCTTAACCAAAGAGATTGAAAGTTTGACCGAACACTTGAAAGCTCATATTCATGATTTTTCATCCAGACGCGGTTTGATAAAAAAAGTCAGCCAAAGACGCAAATTTTTAAAATATCTTCAAGCTAACGACCCAAAAAGTTACGAGAAGATTATCAAAAAAATTAGAAGAAAATAATAAATTTTATTATGATCAAACATAAAGATCAGCGGATAGGAGTTTTTATTGATGTGCAGAATATGTATCATTCTGCAAAAAATTTGTATCACGCTAATGTTAACTTTGCCAAAGTTTTGGAAGAAATCGTCGGTGGCCGTCAATTAATTCGGGCCATCGCTTATGTTATTAAATCAGACAGCCGCGAAGAACAAACCTTTTTTGAGGCGCTTTCAAAACAAGGGTTTGAATTAAAAATAAAAGATTTGCAAATTTTTTCCGGTGGAATGAAAAAAGCAGATTGGGACGTGGGAATGGCGGTTGATGCGATTAAATTAGCCGACAAAGTTGATGTGATTATCTTGGTGACAGGGGACGGAGATTTTATGCCGTTAGTTTCGTATTTAAGAGAAAACAAGGGCTGCAGAGTGGAATTATTGGCTTTTGGACAAACCACTTCATCCAAGCTAAGCGAGATGGTGGACGAGTTTACTGATTTAAGCAAGAACATCAAGAAATTTTTGATTAAAAGATATAACAACAAATAACGGGTGGCGCGAAATTTACTAAGAGTGAGAACAGATTAATTATCAAATAAAATAAATATAAATTGTTAAAAAAATGACTATGGAATTCACAACAGATGTAGCAGGCAAAAAATTAATAGTAAAAACCGGTGAAGTGGCCGGTCAAGCAAACGGCGCTTGTTTGGTTCAATATGGTGAAACAACCGTTTTGGCCACCGCAGTAATGGGTGACAAAGAACAAGAGGGAATGGATTATTTTCCTTTAATGGTTGAATACGAAGAACGTTTTTACGCAGCAGGAAAAATTAAGGGTTCTCGTTTTATAAAAAGAGAGACTCGTCCACCAGACGAGGCTATTTTAATTGGACGTTTAATTGACCGTTCTATTCGTCCTCTTTTTGATCAAGATATGCGACGCTCGGTTCAAGTTATTTTAACCGTGCTTTCCATTGATCATGAAAATGACCCTGATATACCGGCGCTTCTCGGCGCTTCTATTGCTTTGCATATGTCCAATATTCCTTGGAATGGACCAATAGCAGGCGTAAGAATTGGTCAAGTTGATGGAGAACTTGTTGTTAACCCGACTCAAACCCAAAGAGCTACGAGTAATCTTGATTTGATGATTTGCGGAATGAATAAAAGAGTTCTAATGATTGAAGCCGGAGCTCAAGAAATAGAAGCTGACGTAATGTATAAGGCAATGGAATTGGGCGCGGAAGAATTTGAAAAAATAAATAAATTTATTGAAGAAATCAGAGAAAAAACAGGCAAACCAAAAATGGTTTTAGTGTCTCCTTTGAGTCCGGAAGATATTGTTGCCAAAGAAGAAGTTAAAAAAATTACAGAAGAAGTTGTCAAAGCGGAAATGCCGAAATATTTTTTTGATCATCCGTTAAAAATGAAAGAAGACAGAGTAGGGGCTAAGAAAAAATTAATTGCCCGTTTGGAAGAAGTTTTCATTGAAAAAAATATCGGCAAAGACAGAAGAGGCAAGGGTTTTGATTATGCCATGAAATTAATTTATCAGGAAATCAGCCAAGCTATTTTGGATCGCGATCAAAGAATTGACGGACGCAAACTTGACGAACTTAGAGAAATTTCTTGCCAAGTCGGAGTTTTACCAAGAGTCCACGGTTCAGCCATATTTTCCAGGGGAGAAACCCAAGTGCTTTCAGTTGTTACTTTGGGCGGTCCTGGCATGGAACAATATTTGGATACCATGGAAGACAGCAGCCGAAAACGCTATATGCATCATTACAACTTCCCTCCATTTTGTTCCGGAGAAGCCGGACCTTTAAGACAAACCGGACGAAGAGAAGTTGGTCATGGCGCTTTGGCGGAAAAAGGAATTCTGCCGATTTTGCCTGATAAGGAAAATTTTCCTTATACTCTCAGATTGGTTTCAGAAGTTCTTTCTTCGAACGGTTCCACTTCAATGGCCGCGACTTGCGCTTCGGTTTTATCATCAATGGATGCCGGTATTCCGATTAAAAAATTAGTATCCGGTATAGCCGTTGGTTTAGCTTCCGAAGAAGGGGATAATGGATTTAAAAAATATAAAATTATAACCGATATTCAGGACTTGGAAGACGGACCGGGCGGAATGGATTTTAAAATTATCGGCACGCCGACAGGAATTACCGCTATTCAAATGGATACAAAAACAAAAGGTTTGACTTTTGACGTGATTAAAGAAACTTTCCAGGCCTCGGCCAATGCTCGGGTTAAAATTTTGGAAAAAATGACTCAAGTTATGCCGCAGCCAAGAGCTGATTTTTCACCTTACGCGCCAAGAGTGACTATGATTAAAATTAATCCGGATAAAATCAGAGACGTTGTCGGACCGGGCGGAAAAGTGATTAATGAAATCGTCGCTCAAACCGGATCAACAATTGATATTGAACAAGACGGCACAATTATGGTTACTTCATTAAATGAAGAATCAAAAAATAAAGCAATTGAATGGATTAAAAATATTACTCACGAAGTTAAGGCCGGTGAAATTTTTCAGGGTAAAATAACCAGAATTATGGATTTCGGCGCTTTTGCCGAAGTTGTGCACGGCCAAGAAGGATTAATTCACGTTTCAGAAATGGCCAATTATCGCGTTGAACATCCGGATGATTTGGTGAAAGTTGGAGATATTGTGCCGGTTAAAGTAATGGAAATTGACAGACAGGGCAGAATTAATCTTTCAATGAGAGCTTTACTTGAAGGCGGCGATCAACCTCGCCCAGCCGATAGAGATAGAAGCGATCGGCCAAGATCAGGACGTCCATCCAATGACAGAAAACGATACTAAAAATAAGCCGATAAGCAGATAACCAAATTTTTAATTTTTCCGCCAAAAGCGGACCAGCCTCGGGTTGGAAATTTAAAATTTTAAATTGAAATTATGCCAATAAATAAAGACTCCCTGCCTGCCGGCAGGCAGGAAAAATTTTATCCGGGTGAAAGAAAAAATATTTTGGTTACGGGCGGAGCGGGTTTTATCGGTTCTCACCTTTGTGACCAATTGATAACAAATAATAATGTTATTTGCGTGGATGATTTTATTGGCGGCGGAAATTTAAACAATATCAGCCATCTCTTGCAGAACCCGAATTTCCGTTTTATTAAGCATGATATCAATTTGCCGATAAATTTTGAAGAATTTCCGGAATTAGCGAATTTTAAAATTAAAATTCGCGGCATTCAGGAAATTTTTCATTTAGCTTCTCCGACCTCGGCTAAAAATTTTAATCAGTTGCGCGCGAAAAGTTTGCACACCAATTCCATTGGCACGATTAATATTTTAGAAATGGCAAAATTGTATAAAGCGAAAGTGCTTTTTACTTCTTCGGCCGTGGTTTACGGTTCTCGCCGCAAAGATAATTCATTTTTCAAGGAAAGCGACTTTGGCTCTGTTAATTTTATCAGTCCGAGAGCTTGCTATGACGAAGGAAAACGTTTTGCCGAAACCGCTATGATGACTTACAGGGAAATGTACGGATTGGATACCAAGATTGTCAGAATTTTCAGAACTTACGGTCCGCGCGAAATGCTTTTTGACGGCCAAATGGTTCCTGATTTTGTCTTGCAGGCGATTACCGGACAACCTTTGATTATTTATGGAGATGGTAATTTTTCCACTTCGCTTTGTTATGTGAGTGATATTATTGAAGGCATTGTTTCAATGATGGATTCAAATGAAATCGGACCGATAAATTTGGGCGGACCCGAAGAATATAAATTGGTTGATTTGGCTAATAAAATTATAGAAATTACTCATTCTCAATCCAATGTTGAATTTAAGCCGCCCCTTCTTTTTATGACGCCGCTTGGTTTGCCGGATATCAGTTTGGCCAGAGAAAAATTAAATTGGCTTCCGGTTGTCGGATTAAATGACGGTTTGGAAAAATTAGTTGATTATGTGAAAGCCAACAGAATATTACTGGAACCTTTAATAAGTCAGTATGGAGAAAAATTTTAATAAAATTGTTATCGTCATTCCGGCTTATAACGAAGAAAAAAATATTGAAAAAGTGATTAATGAAGTAAAGCCGTTGGTAGATGAATTGGTAATAGTTGATGACGGTTCAAATGATAGGACTTTTGAACTGGCAGAAAAACAAGGTGTAACGGTTTTGCGCCATTTGATTAATCGCGGACAAGGAGCTGCATTGCAAACAGGAGACGAATATGCTCTTAACAATCAAGCTGATATTGTCGTGCATTTTGACGCTGATGGGCAATTTTTACCTCGCGAAATAAAAGAAATTATTTTACCCATACAAAACGGCGAGGCGGACGCGGTTTTTGGCTCGCGTTTTTTGGGTAAAAAATCAGAAATTCCTCGGTTTAAAAAAATAATAATTTATCCTTTAGCCGGCTTGATCAATAAAATTTTAATTAATGTTTCTTTGACCGATCCTCAGAATGGTTTTCGCGCGCTTTCCAGAAAAGCTTTGGAAAAAATAACAATTGAAAATGACGGCATGGCTCATTGCAGCGAGATATTGTATAAAGTTTTTAAAAATAAATTAATAATAAAAGAAGTGCCGATTACGGTTATTTATCATGATTTTGGACAGGGTCTCTTCAAAGGAAGAGGCAGGGGAACGGGCGGATTCAGAATTATTAAAGATTTGCTTTTAGCTAAGTTGATGAATTAAAAATATGATTCAGCAAATAGTCGCATTAATTATCATTTTATTTTTTATCTCCCGCCTTTTTTGGCAGAGAAAGAATAAAAAAATAAGCGGCAATGAATTTATTTTTTGGCTGGTCTTTTGGATCTTAGCCGCTTTGCTGATTATTTCTTTAAAAAAAATTGATTCCTTTGTCGCGGCCTTGGGATTTTCCGGAAAAGGAATAGACTTTTTATTTTATTTAAGCGTAGTGGTGCTGTTCTATTTGGTTTTTACGTTGGGATTAAAAATTGAGAAAATAGAAAGAGATATCACCAAAATTGTCAGAAAAATAAGTTTAAATGACAAGGAAGACAAAAATTAATTAAAATTTGTGCCTATAACAAATCAGGAAAATATAAGTCCGGAAGAAGAACCCAAAAGAGACGGTTTTTTTAAAACAAAACCTTATTGGGTGGAATTTATTTTAGATTTGGCAAAAATTGTTATTTTGGCTTTTATAATTATTTGGCCCATTCATCATTTTGTTTTTCAGCCGTTTTATGTGAGTGGACCGTCAATGGAACCGAATTTTTACGATAAAGATTATTTGATTGTTGAAGAATTAAGTTATCGCTTCCATTCCCCGCAAAGAGGCGAAGTGATCGTTTTCCATTCGCCCAATAATTCTCAGGACTATTTGATCAAGAGGGTCATTGGACTGCCGGGCGAAAGAATTGTTATCACAAAAAATAAAATTTCTGTTTATAATCAGCAATTTCCTCAAGGAGCTGAATTTAATGAAAACAGTTATATCAATCCCGGTTTAGTTACGATAGGTGAAATTGATATTCAATTGAATCCGGATGAATATTATGTTCTAGGAGACCATCGAAACGTAAGTTTAGATTCTCGGGTTTTCGGGCCGATAAAAAAAAGCACTATTGTCGGCAGAGCTTGGTTTAGGGGATGGCCTTTTAAAAACTTAGGATTATTAAAAACTCCAATTTTTAATTTTTAATTTTAAATTATTATGACTAAAAAAAAGAATAAGAAAATGAAAAAAATGACGAAAAAAAAGAATAAAAATAACAAGAAAAAACACTTGATTAAACGACCTAAAAAAAATCAGATTAAGAGAGAAAATAAAATCAGAAATATTCAAGTTAACCAAGACAATGCCGTTCAACAGATTCCTCAGCATAAAAAATATTTGCCGAAAAGTTTGCGCGGCATGGAAGATATTTTGCCGGAAGATGGAAAATATTGGGATCTTGTTGTTCAAAAAGCTCAAGATTTAGCCGAGGATTACGGATTTAAAAAAATTGAAACTCCGGTTTTGGAAGAAAGAGCATTGTTTGAAAAAAGCACCGGTATGACTACGGAAGTGGTTGAGAAACAAATGTATCAATTTACCGATCGGGGACAAAATCAAGTGGCGCTGCGGCCGGAATTCACTCCTTCAATGGTCAGAGCTTATATTGAACACGGAATGTTTAATTTGTCCCAGCCGATAAAATTGTTTTGTTTTGGTCCGCTTTTCCGTTATGAAAGACCTCAGTCCGGCCGGCTTAGACAATTTCACCAAATTAATTTGGAAATTTTAGGATCAGACAAACCGGTCAGCGACGCCCAGGTTATTTTATTTTGTAAAACTCTTTTTGAAGAGCTGGGAATTAAGGTCTCCATTCAAATTAACAGTTTAGGTTGCTCGGAATGCCGCAAAGCTTATCGTACCAAGTTAATAAATTATTTTAAATCAAAGAGAAACAGGCTTTGTCAGGATTGCCAGAGAAGATTAGTCCGCAACCCTTTAAGGATATTGGATTGCAAACAAGAAAATTGCAAAGATTTAATAACTGACGCGCCTCAAATAGTTGACAGCTTGTGCGAGAATTGCCATTCTCATTTTGTAAAAGTTTTGGAATGCCTTGATGAAGCGGAAGTTGCTTACGAATTAAATCCATTTTTAGTCAGAGGATTGGATTATTATACCAGAACAGTATTTGAAATTTTACCAATCAGGT
Source organism: Patescibacteria group bacterium (assembly GCA_028717225.1). Lineage (GTDB taxonomy): Bacteria > Patescibacteriota > Patescibacteriia > UBA2591 > JAQUPP01 > JAQUPP01. The sequence continues at coordinate 294 of JAQUOF010000012.1, read as the reverse complement.
CAGAAGTCGCTCCAACGAAAAAAGTTCCTAAACCGGAAGAAAAAAAAGAAGGGGAAAATAAAGAATCTTTACCTAATGACCAGCCGGCAGAAATTATTCCGGTGGTTCCCCCTATGTCAGCTTTGGGCGGCGGAGGAAGATACGATAATTTAGTTGGAGAATTAAGCGGTAGAGAAACACCGGCGCTTGGCGTAGCATTTGGCGTGGAAAGAATTATTGAAGAATTAAAATATCAAAATATCAGAATTTCCAAAGAACGAGCGCCAAAAATTTTCTTGGCTCAACTTGGAGAAT
>JAQUOF010000011.1 GCA_028717225.1 Patescibacteria group bacterium | reverse complement strand
CCGTTATTAAAGAAGGCGATGAAGTGGTTTGCACTAAAAGAATTTTGGAAGTTCCGGTTGGTCCGAATTTAGTCGGCCGCGTGGTTGATCCGCTGGGCGCTCCGCTTGACGGAAAAGGAAAAATTGAAGCGGCTAAATTTTATCCGGTTGAAAAAATCGCTCCGGGTGTTATTACCCGCGCTAAGGTTAAAGATCCTGTTCAGACCGGTATTAAAGCCATTGATGCCATGATTCCAATCGGCCGCGGACAAAGAGAATTGATTATCGGCGATCGCCAAATCGGAAAAACAGCCATTGCGATTGATACTATTATCAATCAAAAAGGCCAAAATATGAAATGTATTTATGTGGCTATCGGCCAAAAAGAATCAAAAATTGCCAATATCGTGGCTAAATTGGAAGAAGCCGGAGCCATGAGTTATACGACAATTGTTTTAGCCGGTGCTTCAAATTCAGCTTCATTATTATATATCGCTCCTTATGCCGGCTGCGCCATGGCTGAATATTTTTTGGATCAAGGCGAAGATGTTTTGATTATTTATGATGATTTGTCAAAACATGCTGTTGCTTATCGCGAAATTTCTTTATTATTGCGCCGACCGCCGGGACGCGAAGCTTATCCGGGTGATGTATTTTATCTTCATTCCAGATTATTGGAACGCTCCTGCAAATTAAATGCTGATTTTGGCGGCGGTTCCATTACCGCTTTGCCGATTATTGAAACTCAAGCCGGCGATGTTTCAGCTTATATTCCAACCAATGTTATTTCCATTACTGACGGTCAAATTTATTTGGAACCTGATTTATTTTATCAGGGTCAGCGTCCGTCCGTAAATGCCGGTTTATCGGTTTCTCGTGTCGGTTCAACAGCACAAATTAAAGCCATGAAAAAAGTGGCCGGAAAAATGCGCTTGGAAGCCGCTCAATATCGAGAACTGGCCGCGTTTGCCCAATTCGGTTCTGATTTGGATGTTGATACTAAAAATAAATTGGAAAGAGGCAAGAGATTATATGAAATTTTCAAGCAAGATCAATATTTGCCGGTTCATGTCGCCAAGCAGGTTTTAATTTATTATGCTTTAATTAACGGCTATATTGATAATGTTCCGGTGGAAAAAACCAGAGAATTTGAACAAGGACTGATGAAATACGCTGATTTGAATAATCAAGTTTTGAATTTAATTGAAGAAAAAAAAGAATTAACCGAAGAAGTGGAAGTTAAAATAAAAAAATTAATTGAAGATTATAAAGCCACTCTGGATTATTTGACTAAATAATATATGGCCAAAACCAAAGAAATATCCCGGCGCATCAAATCTGTTTCCAATACCAAGAAAATCACCAAGGCGATGGAAATGGTATCTGCGTCAAAAATGAGAAAAGCGGTGGAAGCCGTGCTCAAAACCCGCACTTACGCAAATTTAAGTTGGGAGATGGTTTTGCGTTTGGCTAAAATAGTTGAAGGCAATAATGAAGTTGGACATCCGCTTTTAACCAGAAAAAAAGAAATGAAAAAAGCCGCTTTGATTTTAATTTCCTCCAATCGCGGTTTATGCGGCGGTTTCAATACTGCGGTTATCAATAGAGCCAAAGAATCATTAAAAAAACATAATTTGGAAACTGATATTATTTTAGTCGGTAAGAAGGGGAGTGTTATGGCTCAACAAAAATATAATATTGCGGCTGAATTTCCAAAATCTGATTTGGTTTTGTCGGAGAGCGAAACAAACCCTATTGCTCGAATGGTGATTACGGATTATTTATCGGGCAAATATGACAAAGTGACGCTTGTTTATACTGACTTTATCAATGGCGCAAAACAAATTCCCAGAGTTAAACAGCTTTTACCGATAAATATTAAATTTCAAGATCAACATTTGGGTATAACAGAAAAAGAAGAAAAAGAAAAAAAACATTTGCTGCCGGGAGAATTTATATATGAATATACTTTTGAACCGAGTCCAATAGAAGTTTTAGATCTCGTTGTGCCTCGCTTGATTGAAATTCAATTATATCAGGCATTACTGGAATCAAATGCTTCGGAACACAGCGCCAGAATGGCCGCCATGCATCAGGCAACCGAATCAGCGTCTGATATGGTTAACGAATTGACTTTGTTCTACAACAAGGCGCGACAATCAAATATTACGGCTGAAATTGCCGAAATCAGCGCCGGAGCTAATGCTCAGCAAAATTGACCTAATTAACCTAATTTTTAATTTCTAAACAATAATAAAATTTTAGTCATTGGGTCCGCCAGCTGGCGGATTAGGTCAATTAGAAATTAGGAATTAGAAATTTTATAAAAAAATTTTAAATTAAAAAATATTAATTAATTATTAAGAATATATGTCTGAAAAGAAAAACATTGGAATAATCAAACAAGTCATCGGCGTAGTCGTTGATGTCTATTTTGCTGAAAAACTTCCGGAAATTTACCATGTTTTAGAGGTAAATAATAACGGAAAACGGTTGGTTTTGGAAGTTGCCCAGCATACAGGATCTAATTTGGTCAGAACTATTGCCATGGGAACCACTGATGGTATAAAACGAGGCGATGAAGCCATTGATACCGGCGAAATGATCAGCGTTCCGGTTGGCAAGGAAACTTTAGGCAGAATTTTTAATGTCTTGGGTGAAGTGGTTGACGGCGGCGCTGAAGTTAAAACTGCAAAAAAATATCCGATTCATCGCGCGGCTCCGAAATTTATTGATCAATCCATTAAAACAGAAATTTTGGAAACCGGAATTAAAGTTATTGATTTAATTTGTCCGATTGTCAAAGGCGGAAAAGTCGGAATGTTCGGCGGAGCAGGCGTGGGCAAAACAGTTATTATTCAAGAGTTGATTCACAATATTGCTTCCGAACACGGCGGTTATTCTGTTTTTGCCGGCGTCGGTGAACGTACGCGCGAAGGCAATGATTTGTATAATGAATTTAAAGAAAGCGGCGTTATTGATAAAGTTTCAATGGTTTTCGGCCAAATGAATGAACCGCCCGGATCCCGTGCTCGCGTGGCCTTGTCCGGTCTTTCCATTGCGGAATATTTCCGCGACGAACAAAATCAGGACGTGTTATTTTTTGTTGATAATATTTTTCGTTTTACTCAAGCCGGTTCCGAAGTATCCGCTTTATTGGGCAGAATGCCGAGCGCGGTCGGTTATCAGCCGACTTTGGCGACTGAAATGGGAGAACTTCAAGAAAGAATCGCTTCAACAAAAAACGGTTCAATTACTTCAATTCAAGCGGTTTACGTGCCGGCTGACGATTTAACCGATCCGGCTCCGGCCACCACTTTTACGCATCTTGATTCAACCGTGGTTTTATCCCGTTCTTTATCGGAATTGGGAATTTATCCGGCTGTTGATCCTCTTGATTCTTCTTCAATTATTTTGGATCCGAAAATTGTCGGAGCAACGCATTATGAAGTCGCCCGCGGCGTGCAGAAAATTTTACAGCGCTATCGCGATTTGCAGGATATTATCGCTATTTTGGGCATGGAAGAATTATCCAATGAAGATAAATTAATAGTTTCTCGGGCCAGAAAAGTCCAAAGATTCTTATCTCAGCCTTGTTTTGTGGCTGAAACTTTTACCGGTCATCCGGGCAAATATGTCAAATTAGCCGATACAATCAGAAGCTTTAAAGAAATTTTAGACGGCAAACATGATGACAAAGGTGAAGGCGATTTTTATATGAAAGGCAGTATTGATGACGTTATTGCCAATATTAAAAAATAATTTTTTATGCCAACTGATAAAAAAACAATTGAATTTGAAATTGTTACTCCGGAAAGAGTGGTTTTGAAAGAAGAAGTTCTTCAAGCTACGATTCCGACTCAATCGGGCGAAATTACAATTTTGCCGGATCATATTCCGTTGGTTTCAATTTTAAATCCGGGTGTTATTGAACTTAAAAAACCGAGCGGCGAGAATGAAATCATTTCGGTTTCCGGCGGTTTTGTGGAAATCCTGAAAAATAAAATTATTATCTTGGCCGATACGGCAGAATTAGCCATTGAACTTGATGAACAAAGAATTGAGGAAGCCAGAAAAAGAGCGGAAGAAATGAAAAAGAGCAAAGATATTGACGATGTCCAATTTGCGGAAATCAGCGGCCAAATTGAAAAACAATTGGCCCGTTCCAAAGCGGCCAAAAGATGGCGCAATTTAAAAAATATTAAATAAATATTTTAATAAAAACATTCTGACATTCTCAAGAATGTCAGAATGTTTAAAATAACCTTTTATGAATACAAATAATCAATTTGAATTAATCCAATCCGAATTTAAATTGACGCAGCAGCAAATGGACAAATACGACACTCTTTTATATCAAATTAAAACTTGGGTTGTCACTATTTGGGTCGCTTTATCCAGCTGGTCGTTTCAATCAAAAACAAAAGAAATTTTGATTTTGTCTATTTTCATCGTTTTAACTTTTTGGTTTTTGGACGCTTATAATAAAAATGTCAGGCAGGACTATAAAAACAGGCGCGATGAAATCGCCAGCGCTTTAAAAATATATTTTCAAACCGATACTTTGCCGAAGGATTTTGTCTCTCCGGATTTACCCGAGCACAAAACAATTGAAACAATAAAACATTTATTCCGCCCGCATGTTTTCTTGCTTTATCTGACTTTGATTATTATTTCTCTGCTGATTTATTCTTTTGTTTTTTAAAATTTATCAATTGACAATTTTTTAAAATCTGTTATATTGTTTTTAAAAGGAGGTAAAAAATGAAAAAGAAAAATGAGATGTCGTTTCATCCTCTAGATGAAAAAATGAAAACCATACAGGATGAAATTAAAACGCTGTCTAAAAAAATGAAGAATTTAGAGGATAAGAAGGTTAAAATACAGACAGCAAGGGCAAAAAAGATTTTGAAAACATTTGGAAGAAAAATGGTTGATGTAAATTGTAGGGCGGGCAAGAAAAAATGGATGATTAGATGCAGGTTTCTTCAAATAGGCGTTTCTTTGTTTGGCGTTGCGCTTGAACCTATGGATATGTACCAAGTTATTTCCAAACACAGTACTACGCCCGTATCCATAGAACCCATACCTGTAATAAGAATTGAAAAGATAAAATTGGTCTAACAAAAAGGGTCCTGCAGATTGTAATTACTGCAGGCCTTTTTCTTATTGATTTTTTAGTTTGAATTGATATAATTATAAACATCTAATTAAATTAAATTTTATGGCAATTATTCATTCAAAAAAATTCATTTTAAGACCGCTCAAAAAAGGCGATGAGTTTTCTTTAACAAAAAATATCAATGATAAAATAATATCCAGAAATACCATGACCATTCCTTATCCTTATAAAATAAAGGATGCCCGCTCTTGGATTAATCAAAATTTAAAATCAGCTAAAAAGAAAAAGAAAGCTAAAATTGTTTTTGTTATTGATATTGGAGGTGAAGTTGTCGGCAGCATCGGATTGCATAAAATAGAAGGACATTGCACTGAATTGGGATATTGGTTGGGAAAAAAATATTGGGGACAGGGGATTATGACTGAAGCCGCGAAACTGGTAACAAATTATGCCTTTTCTGAATTAGGATTAAAAAGAGTATATGCCACTGTATTTTTATTTAATAAACCTTCAGCAAAAGTTTTGAAAAAGGCCGGATTTAAATTTGAAGGAAAATTGATAAAAAATAAGAAAAAGGGCGGCAAATTCTTGGACAACTTGCTTTACGCTAAGACAAAATAATTAAAATTAAGAATTCAATAATTTTCCACAGGTCAACTATTGCATTTGGAAAAAACTTCTTATATAATTAATTTACAATTTATTAACTTATCAAGAGAGGCGCGGAGTTTCCGAGTTAAATCGGAATGCGGGAACAAAACCCGATGATGCGTCCAGCAACCTTCCAGGAGCGATATCTCTGGAAAGGTGCTAAAGAACCCGAAAGGGAAGATAATGGTCAAATCTTTCATTCTTTCGGGGATGAATTTTTTTTATTAATAATTAAATAAAAATGTATGACGCACAAAATTAAAACAGCCGAGAGCGTTGCCATCGGCCATCCGGACAAAGTCTGCGATCAAATCAGCGACGCAATTTTAGACGCATGTTTAAAGGTTGACCCAAATTCGCGCGTGGCGATAGAAACCATGGGTGGACATGGTTGTGTTCATATTATAGGTGAAATAACCAGTCATGCCAATCCGAATTATGCTTTAATCGCGAAAAAAGTTTATAAAGATTGCGGATATAAAGATAAAGTTAAAATTTTTGTTAATGTGGTAAAGCAGTCGCCGCAAATAAAAGCCGGAGTTGATACTGGCGGTGCCGGAGATCAAGGAATAATGATTGGTTATGCCTGTGATGAAACAAAAGAAATGATTCCTCTGGAAGTTTTAATGTCTCGCCAATTAATAAAAGCAATGGGCGCCTGCGATGGCAAAAGCCAAGTAACGCTTAACGGCAAAAAAATAGAAAAAATTATCACCAGTTTTTGCGGCGGAAATTACCCGAAAAAATTAATTGATTTACTGGCAAAGTGGGGGATTAAAGACGGCGATAAACGTTGGCTCAAAAATCCTGCCGGCAAGTGGACTATTGGAGGATTTATGGCTGATACCGGTTTGACCGGCAGAAAATTAATTGTTGATAATTACGGACCAAATATTTCAATCGGCGGCGGAAGTTTTTCAGGCAAAGACGCCACAAAAGTTGACCGATCAGCCGCCTATATGGCGCGCAAAGTAGCCGTGGACTTGCTTAAAAAATACAAAGCTCAAAAAGTTTTTGTAAAATTGGCTTATGCCATAGGAGTGGCAAAACCGGTTATGGCAACAGCTGAATTATATTTTAAAAATAAACCGACAAAATTCATATCGCACATTGAAGGATATGATTTAACGCCGGCGGGAATTATCAAATATTTGGATTTGCAAAAACCGATTTTCAGAGAAACCGCCAAATATGGACATTTTGGCAATGGATTTAAATGGGATATTTAATCTTGTAGTTAAATAAGTAAAATAAAAAAGCCTGCTTCTAAACAGGCTTTTTTATTTAAAATTTTAAACTAATCGGGTAATAATAAAAATAAATAAAACACCAAGACAAGTCAGACAAATTAATTTAGGAGAGCTGTGTTTGCTGTGCGCTTCGGGTAAAATGTCGCTGGCGCCGATATACAATAAAAATCCGGCAAAAAATCCCAGATACCAAATTAAAAAGTGCGGAGGAATGATAAATAAAAATGTTGAAAGCACTCCCAATACCGGAGCCAAAGCGTCAAAGAATAAAAACATCTTTGACTTTTTCATATTGTTTTTATGAGCCAGCATAAAAGTGATGGTATTCATGCCGTCGGTGAAATCATGAGAAATAACGGCAATGGCCACCAATAAACCAACTGCCTGATTAACTTGAAACGCAAAGCCAATACTGATTCCGTCCATAAAACTGTGTCCTATTAAAGCCAGGGCTGAGAATACGCCGACTTGCGGATGTTTATGTTCGGCATAATCCGTTTCGTGTGTATGATGAATTAAAATTGTTTTTTCCAAAATATGGAATAAAAGAAAACCGACTACCAAAGCAATCATTGGTTCAATCGGCGGATATTTGTTAATGCCGACTTCGGTTATAATCTCCGGTAAAATATCAAAAGCCACCACGCCCAATAATACGCCGGCGGTAAATCCCATTATCAAATGAAGGCGATTTTTAAATTTAATGGCCAGCAACCCGCCGCTTAGAGTGGAAACAAAAGTAATAATGGCTAAAATAACGATTTCCATATAGAATTATATTATAACAAATTTACTTTTTTATCAATAGACAATTTGCTTAAAAAATTGTATAATATTTTGTAGTAATACATCTTAATTTAATAAAATATTAAAATTATGGAAAAAACAAATACACCCTACAACACGCCAAAAGATGTCTTTCTGCATCTTTTTAATATCATTCTTTTCTATTTAAGCACTGTTAATTTTATTTTGCTTATAACCGAATATATCAGTGTTATTTTTCCTGATGCCCTCAGTTTTTACTATAACGGCATAACAAGGGCGATTCAGGGTTCCACTTCAATATTGATAATATCCATTCCTGTTTTCATATTAACTTCTTGGATGCTGGGAAAAGATCTTAAAAATAATCCTGAAAAAAGAGAAATGAAATTGAGAAAATGGCTGCTTTATTTTACTCTTTTTATTTCCGCGATGACCATTATCATAGATCTTATTATTTTCATCAATAATTTTCTGAGCGGCGAATTAACCATTCAATTCTTTCTCAAAATTTTAACCGTGCTTTTGGTCGCCGCAGCTGTTTTTGGTTATTATATTTGGGATCTAAGAAGAAAAGACCCGGAAACTTCCAAATTACCAAAAATACTTGCTTGGGTTATTTCCGGCATAATTTTATTAAGCATAGTTTGGGGATTTTTTATTCTTGGAACACCGGCCGCCCAAAGAGACAGGCGATTGGATGAACAAAGAGTCGGTAATCTTCAAGAAATTCAAGAACGAATTGTTAATTATTGGACGCAAAAAGAAAAATTACCGCAAACTCTTGGCGAATTGGAAGACAGTATTTCCGGATTTATCGTTCCTCAAGACCCTGAATCTGATGCTTTATACGAATATAACATAACCAACCCTCTTTCTTTTGAATTATGCGCCACATTTAACGCTTCAAGCAAAAATCCAAAATCAATTTCTCCTATTAAATCAAAATCTTCTCCTTCATTAAATCAATTTGGTTCTCTTCAACAAAATTGGGATCACGAAACAGGGAGAACCTGTTTTACAAGAACGATTGATCCGGAATTATATAAAGCTAAATTAAAATAAAATGAATCAAGCTCAGGCATTTTCAATACTCAAGGCCGGCGCGAATGTTTATTTAACCGGTGAGCCAGGATCAGGAAAAACATATTTGGTAAATCAATATGTTTCGTATTTGCGTGAAAATGGTGTTGAACCGGCAATTACGGCCTCTACGGGCATTGCCGCAACGCATATCGGCGGTATGACAATTCATTCCTGGTGCGGTATTGGAATTAAAACCAAGCTGGACAGGCATGATTTGGATAAAATCGCCTCAACTAAATATATTGAAAAGCGCATTAATCAAACTAAAGTTCTTATTATTGACGAGGTGTCAATGCTCCCGCCAGAGACAATTACAATGATTGATTTGGTTTGCCGCGAAGTCAAGCAAAATTCAGAACCATTTGGCGGCATAATAGTGATTTTTGTCGGAGATTTTTTTCAACTCCCGCCCATTATCAAGATAAAAAATGAAAATAATTCACAAAATTCTTTACTCGGAAATAAATCAGCTCATTTTGCTTATGATTCTCCGTCATGGGAAAGAGCGAATCTGGCCGTTTGTTATCTTGATGAACAATTTCGCCAGGAAGACGACAATTTTCTTTCCATACTTTCTTCAATCAGGCGCAATTCATTTAAAAATAGTCATTTATGCCATCTTGAAACCAGAAAAGTTGAATACCATCTGACGCCGAATAATATACCGAAACTTTTTACGCATAATATTGAAGTGGACCGCATTAATGATGAAATGTTGTCTAATCTCAAAGGCGAATCAAAAATTTTTAATATGATTTCGCAGGGCCATGACATTTTTACCGCTTCTCTTAAAAAAGGATGTCTTTCGCCGGAAACGCTTTATTTAAAAATTGGCGCGACGGTAATGTTCACAAAAAATAATCCCGTTAAAGGATTTGTAAACGGTACACTCGGTGTAGTTGAAGAATTTAATCAAATTGGCAATCCGATTGTCAAAACGCGAAATGGAATGAAAATTAAGGTTGAACCCATGGATTGGACAATAGATGAAAATGGCAGTGTGCGAGGCCGAATTACGCAACTGCCGCTTCGCCTTGCTTGGGCGATTACCGTGCATAAAAGCCAAGGAATGACCTTGGATGAAGCAGTAATGGATTTATCAGATGTGTTTGAATTTGGACAAGGATATGTCGCACTTTCAAGAGTAAGAAAACTTTCCGGACTTTATTTACTTGGTTGGAATGAACGCGCTTTTCAGGTGCATCCTGAAATTCTCGCCAAAGATGAATTATTCCGGTCGTTATCAAACCAAATTGAAATAGAATTTGCCAAAATTTCACCAATTGAACTTGAAAAAATATATCAAAATTTCATCACTGTTTGCGGAGGAGAATCAAAACCAAGAAAAAATAAATCCCGCAACTTGAATTATTTTGGAAAGATGCGGGATAAAAAATGCAATACGTATGATGAAACTCTTATTTTATGGAATCAAGGAAAAACAATTTCTCAAATCGCCAAAACACGCGGATTAAAAGAGGAAACCGTCTTAAACCATCTTGAAAAACTTGTTTTAAGTGGTAAAATTAATAGGGCAGATATATCCCGTCTTATTACGCCTTCGCTTTCTTACGCTCTTGCTGAAATTTATGCCGCATTTTACGAACTTAAAACCAAGTCGCTATTGCCGGTTTTTAAAAAATTTAAAGGCGCGTATTCATACAATGAATTGCGAATAGCCAGAATGATGCTAAAAGAATAAAAAAATATCAATTTTTTATATTTTAAATAATTTAACAAAAAAATATGGAAAAATATTTAGTGCCAATTATTAGCACGATCAGCATAATGATTAACTTTATGTTTTACATGAAAGTTCCTTGGTATGTTATTTTAACAGTATTATCGTCTATAATATTGTTAATGATAATATTACTATCTGCGAAGAAATGGGGGATTAAATAAAATATGAATACTTTTAAAAAACAATATAAACAAGCCTGGATTATTGATGTCAGTATGGGTTACGGCCATCAAAGAACAGCTTATCCTTTAAAACATCTTGCGCCTGACGGACAGGTGATTAGCGCCAATAATTATCCGGGAATTCCCAGTTCCGATAAAAATGTCTGGGAAGCAAGCAGAAAATTTTATGAATTTATTTCCGGTTTTAAAAGAGTGCCCTTAATAGGCGACTTATGTTTTTTTATTTTTGATCAATTTCAAAAAATCGCCGATTTTTATCCCAGACGAAATCTTTCGCAGCCGAATTTATTTTTAAAACAAACCCTCGGTACGATTAAAAAGGGGTGGGGCAAACATTTAATTGAAAAGTTAAAACAAAATCCAATTCCCATTATTACCACGTTTTTTGTTCCGGCTTATATGGCGGAATTTTATGATTATCCGGGAGATATTTATTGCGTGGTTTGTGATGCTGATATCGCCAGGGCCTGGGCTCCGTATAATCCGAGAAGAAGCAAAATCAAATATTTCGCGCCCACCAGCCGGGTGGCCAGCCGCTTGCAGCTTTACGGAGTAAGACAAGAAAATATTTTTTTAACCGGTTATCCATTACCGAATGAAAATATCGGTTCGGAAAAAATGGAAATTTTAAAAAGCGACATTGGACAAAGAATTTTAAATCTTGATCCCAAGGGTCTTTACCAGCAGCGTTATATGACGTTAATTCAAAAATATTTAGGCACTCTGCCGGAAAAATCGGAACATCCTTTAACTTTGATGTTTGCTGTCGGCGGCGCAGGCGCTCAGAAAGAAATAGCCGTTAATGTGGTTAAAAGCTTAAAAGAAAAAATCAACAGAGAAGAGATTAAAATTATTTTAGTCGCGGGCATTAAAAATTGGGTTAAAAATTTCTTTATCAGAGAATTAAGTAATTTAGATTTTGAAAATGATCCCGCTAGAAGCGGGATTGAAATTATTTACGCGAAAAATATGAAAGAATATTTTGAAAAGTTCAATGCCGCTCTGAGAATAACGGATATTTTATGGACCAAGCCAAGCGAATTGTCTTTTTATTCCGGACTCGGTTTGCCGATTATTATTGCTCCTTCAGTCGGTTCGCAGGAAAATTTTAATCGCGATTGGCTTATTCAACATCACGCCGCTATTGTTCAAAACGACCCGAAATACACCAATGAATGGCTTTTTGACTTTTTAAAAACCGGTTCTTTGGCTGACGCGGCAATGCACGGTTTTGTTGAAGCCAGAAATCTGGGAGTTTTTAATATAGAAAAAGTGCTTAAGGGAGAAGAAATTTAAATTTAAATAATTTTAGTATGTGGTTAATTGTTGTTTTAATCGCCCAATTTCTCAATGCTATAGTTTTTTTATTTGATAAATATCTGTTGGGCAGCGGCCGGATAGATAAACCGGCGCTATACGCTTTTTATGTCGGCATGTTGGGCGTAATAGGCATAGTTCTGATTCCGTTCGGCGGATTAAGTTTTCCGGGGATGAATGGGTTGCTGATTGATTTTCTGGCCGGCGGTATTTATATTTTGGCCTGCTGGGTCTTTTATCAGGCATTAAAAGTAAACGAAGCATCAAGAGTGGTGCCGGTGGTCGGCAGTTTCAGCGCTGTTTTTGTTTTAATTTTAAGCACAATATTTTTAGGCGAAACCCTAACCCCTAAATTTACATCCGCATTTCTATTATTGCTGGCAGGCAGTGTTTTAATCAGTCTTCGTCTGACTAAAAAACGAGAAAAATTTGATTGTAAATTTTTACTTGCTGTTTTGGCAAGTTTCATTTTTTCCGTATTTTACATTTTAACAAAATATATTTATCTTCATCAGCCGTTTATTAGCGGATTTGTTTGGTCCAGATTCGGCGGAGTGATTTTTGCCTTATTCTTATTATTTATTCCTTCGGTCGCCAAATCTATTTTTAAAAAGTCAGAAAAAAAAGAACTGACCAAGGGTGGAAAATTAACGTCAGTACTTTTTCTTTCAAACCAATTGATGAGCGGAACAAATTTTATTCTTATCAATTGGGCTGTTTCCATGGCCAGTGTCGCGATAGTTAATGCCATGCAAGGCGTTCAATACGCGTTTATATTTTTAATCAGCTTATTTTTGGTCAGATATCCGCGAATTTTGGTTGAAGAAGTCAATAAATCGGTGATTATTCAAAAAATCATCGCCATTTTACTGATCGGAGCGGGTATTTTCCTGATAAATTTTTAAAATGTCATCAATTAAAAGAAAATTATTATTTGTTATTTTAATAATTGCTATTTTGACAATAGCAATTATTTTGGCAATTAAAATTTGCGATAAAAGAATCAGCCAAATGCCCGAAGGAAAATTCGGCGTAACTTTTTCCAAAGGCAGAGCGGAGTATTTGGGACTTGATTGGCATGATACTTATTCATCAATTCTTGATGAATTGCAAGTAAAATATCTGCGCCTGGGCGCTTATTGGCCCGATGTAATGCCAAAGAAAGATGTTTATAATTTTTCCGATCTTGATTGGATGGTTGATGAAGCCGGAAATCATCAGGCAAAAATTATTTTAGCCATTGGCTGGCGCTTGCCCGGCTGGCCTGAATGCCACACTCCCGATTGGGCGACAAATTTAAACGGACAGGAACATCAAGAACAAATTTCAAATTTAATTAAAGAAACAGTTAATCGTTATAAATCAGATCCTCAAATTTCGGCTTGGCAACTGGAGAATGAGCCGTTTTTAAGAAGTTTTGGCATCTGCCCGCCGCTTGATCGCGATTTTTTCAAGCAAGAATTAGCTTTGGTTAAATCTCTTGATGATCGGCCGATTATTGTCACCGAGAGCGGAGAACTTTCCACCTGGCTGGGCGGGGGACATTATGGAAATGTTTTGGGAATTACAATGTATCGGGTGGTTTGGAATAAATACGTAAAATATTTTTATTATCCTTTTCCCGAAGCTTCTTATTATTTGAAAGGCGAGATAGTGAAACTTTTAACCGGCGTAAAAAAAATTATTGTCGCAGAATTGCAAGCCGAACCATGGAGTCCAAACGGATCGCTTCTGACAATGTCTCTTGATGAACAGCTGAAAGTCGTCAATTTAGATTATATGAAAAATGTGGTGAGTTATGCCCGCCATACCGGTTTTAGCGAATATTATCTTTGGGGAGTGGAATGGTGGTATTGGTTAAAAAATCAGGGCCATCCGGAAGTTTTTAATTTTGTCCAAGAATTATTTAAATCACAGCTATAATAACCTTGACCCCGCACCTTTTGGCGATATGCTTCGCATTTAAAAAATATCATCGCCAAAAGGTGCGGGGTTGACAAAAATCAAAAATTTGTTATTATTAAAACATATAAAGTTATTTAACAAATAAAAAAAGGGGGAAGAAATGAAAGTTTTAAAAAGAGTGAGAAGATTCTTTTCTAGACCAAAAGTACAGATACCGTTGGCAATAATTCTTTTAGCGATTCTTATGGGAGTTTTAATTAGATATCCGGATTGTTCAGTCGAAGCATCGACGCAAGAAAAAAAATATACTATAGAGATGGTAGACATGAATATAGTAATGTTATCCGCAAAAAATCAAGATAATATGACTCCCAGAGATTGGGCAAATGGCATTAGAGAAATTGCAGTAAAAAATAAAATTGTCAGCATAACAAGTGTATCTTCGGATATGGGTAATGGCCCTTCACCATACAATCAAACAACTGCTATTATTGTGATAGTTGAACCCAAACGAATTTAAAAAATCAAAAAGGAAGAAATTTGTATTTTCTTCCTTTTTTCTTTTTGTTTAATTGCTTTATAATGAATTATTTGCTATAATCATATCATTAATTATAATCTAATTTCAATATGTCTTTAAGAGTCGGAATAGTCGGGTTGCCAAATGTCGGCAAATCAACTTTATTTCAAGCAATTACCAGAAAACAAGTTGACCATTCAAATTATCCTTTCTGTACCATTGATCCCAATATCGGCGTCGTGGCCGTGCCGGACGAGAGAGTGGATAAATTGGCCGAATTAACCAAATCAGCGAAAAAAATTTACGCTACCGTAGAGTTTGTTGACATTGCCGGACTGGTTAAAGGAGCGTCAAAAGGAGAAGGTTTGGGAAATAAATTTTTAACCAATATCAGAGAAGTTGATTCAATAGTTTATGTTCTGCGCGGTTTTAAAAATGATAAAATCATCAACACCCAGCAAAATATTGATATTATCAGAGATAAAGAAATTTTAGATACGGAATTGGCTCTTAAAGATTTGGAAACTGTGGAAAAAAGAAGACAAGCTTTGGACAGAGATGTTAAAGCCGGAAAAAAAGAAGCGATTAAAGAAATGGGCGTGGTTAAAAAAGCGTATGATTTTTTGGAAAAAGGAGGAATACTGAGTGAGCAAAATTGGGAGGAAGACGAAAAAAAAATACTGCAAAATTATCAATTACTGACCATGAAGCCGAGATTATTTTTATTAAACGGTTCAGAAACCGAAATTGATTCGGAAACAATGGAAACTTTCAAAAAAAATAATTGGTCTTATTTAATTATTGATATTTTAACTGAGTTTGACGCCGCTGATTTAAAACCCGAAGAAAGGAAAGATTTTGACCTGCCTACGGATTTAAAAATAAACGATTTGGTCAAAGAATCATATAAATTACTTGATTTAATCACTTTTTTAACCACCGGACCTGATGAAACTCGCGCCTGGACGCTAAAAAAGGGAGGAACTGCACCGCAAGCCGGCGGAGTCATTCATAGCGATTTTGAGACGCATTTTATCAAAGCTGATGTCATTAATTGGCTTGATTTGTTGAATATGGGCGGATTTGGCGAAGCGCTTAAAAAGGGCTTGATTCGTACTGAAGGCAAGGATTATATTATTCAAGACGGCGACGTGATTGAAATTAAAAGCAATGCTTAGGGGTTGACAAAATTTTTTTATCTGCTATAATTTATAAAAAAGTTAAAAAAGGAGGAAGATGAAACGAATCATCGGGGGGCTTAAAGAGCGTAATCTCTCTTCTGTCCATAAAAGAGAGACCAGAAAAATTCTGGAATTTTTAACAATTCCAGAACTAATAATATACGCTAACCACTTAAATGAGCATGGTGGTAAGAGTAATCTCGAAAAGTTGCAATTAAGAAGGGCAATTACATCCCTTCAAGAAGCAGATGTAAATGATATTGCAATTAAGTTTAAGTTTTTGAAAATCAAATTCGCACTTGATGCCCTCTCTGACATTAAGTATATAGCGAATTCGATAAGTTCCGGAATATTCCGGAAGGCCAAAAAAAGGGGATATATAGATAAAAAAAATATATTCTAAAAAAATATTAAGACCGAAGCGCCATTAACACGCTTCGGTTTTATAAATTTTACGGGGTTAACCCCCTCACCAAACGCTGATGTATTTTTCAAACACGAAGTCTATTTGTTTATATTTAAAATATTTTTTAATTTATATCAAAATTAAACTTAGAAATTTTAAAAAATACGAGACTGAGTGTTTATTAGCGTTCAGGTGAGGGGGTTGACAAAAATCAAGAAATTTGCTATTATTTATCCTATACAAGGAAAGGAGGTAAATTATATGTCTGAGAACATAGAATGTTCTTCTATAAGAGTAAAACATCTTTCTACTAAATTGGTAGGAGAAACCATAAATCCTACTGATGAAAGAATGAAAATACCGGGCGAAAAAATTTCCTTATCACCGGGTAAGGTGCTAGTACTGTTCAGGGATATAAATACCCCTGTAATGGTGCCGACAAAGCACCTGCAAATTATAAATTAAAGGAGTATTTTCTATTAATACAGAAATACTCCTTTTATAATATAGACAAATTGCTTAAAAAAGATATAATAATTTTATGATCAGACAAGGACTTAATGAAAATCAAGTTTTAGAATCACGACAAAAATTCGGTGAAAACATTTTGCCAACCAAGGAAAATAATTCTTGGTTTGTTATTTTATTGTCGCAATTTAAAAGTCCTTTGATTTATATTTTGGTTGCTACGGCAATTATTTCTTTGATTTTAAAAGAATATATGAATGCCGGATTAATGGCCCTGGTGGTAACTTTTAATTTGTTAATGGGATTTTTTCAGGAATATAACGCTCAAAAAACTTTAATCGCTTTAAAAAATCTTTTAAAGCCAGAAGCAATCGTTATCAGAAATGGTATTAATAAAAAAATAGAAGCAAAAGATATTGTCGTCGGTGACTTGGTTGTTTTAGGGCCCGGAGATAAAATTCCGGCTGACGGCGAACTGATTGAAGACGTTAATTTTTTAGTCAAGGAGGCAATTTTAACCGGCGAAGAAGAGGCGATTTTAAAAACCAGCATTGATAAAAATAATCTTGTTTTTATGGGTACGGTTGTTATTTACGGCAGGGGAATTATGAAAGTAACTAAGATTGGCATTCAGACCGAAATCGGTAAAATCGGCCAAAGCTTGGCGGAAATTAAAGAAGAAAAAACTCCATTGCAAATTAAATTGGAAAAATTCGCCACAAAATTGGTTTATTTGATAATTGTCATTTGCTCTATTATTTTTTTAGTCGGCATTTTACGCCATCAAAACATCTTGCAAATGTTAAAAATATCAGTAATCTTGGCCGTTGCCGCCATTCCGGAAGGATTACCGGTGGCAATTATGGTTATTTTATCCCTTGGAATGAAAAAAGTTTTAAAACGGAAAGGATTGGTTAAAAAATTATTAGCCATGGAAACACTCGGTGTAACTTCGGTAATTCTTACTGATAAAACAGGTACTCTGACCGAAGGAGTTATGAAAGTTGTTAAAGCCGATTTCGTAGATCAAGAAAAAGCTCTTTTAGGATTAACCTTGGCCAACAATCAAAGATCCAATCTGGAAACGGCGATTTGGGATTATATCAGGAAAAAACATTTTAATCCTCAAGATATTTTTAATTCCATGGCCAGAACTTTTGAAGAACCGTTTGATAATGAAAAAAAATACATGTTAAGTATTAACCGGATAAACGGAAATGAAGCAGCTTCAATTATCGGCGCACCGGAAATCATTTTGCAAATGTGCGACATTGAAGCTGATAAAAAACAAGATATTTTGGAAAAAATAAGCTGTTGGGCTGGAGAAGGATTAAAAGTTTTGGGGGTTATTTCTAAAAATCAAGGAGATTTAAAAGATAAAAATAATTTTACTTGGCTGGGCCTGATAGGAATCCAAGATCCGATCAGAAAAGGAGTCAAAGAAGCAATTAAAGTGGCGATGGAAGCCGGAATTAAAGTTAAAATAGTCACGGGTGATTATCGCAAGACGGCCGAAAAAATCGCTCGCAGTTTAGGATTTAATATTGCTGAAAAAAATATCATGGAAGGAAACGCCCTGGAAATTATCAGTGAAGACGAATTAAAAGAAAAAATTGACGATATTATAATTTTTAGCCGAGTAACACCTCATCAAAAATTAAAAATAGTTAAAGTTTTACAAGAAAAAGGGGAGGTGGTGGCAATGACCGGTGACGGTATTAATGATGCCACGGCTCTTAAAAAGTCTGATATCGGCATAGCCGTAAACAATGCAACCGACGTTGCCAAAGAAGCGGCGGATCTGATTTTATTAAATAATAATTTCAAAACCATTATTGCCGCCTGTAAAGAAGGCAGATTGATTTTTTCCAATATTAAAAAAGTGGTAGCTTATGTTCTTTCCAATTCTTTTGCCGAAATAATTTTAATTTTCGGCGCTATTTTAATGGGACTGCCGACTCCTTTGACTATTATTCAGATTTTATGGGCTCATTTAATTTGTGACGGACCGCCTGATATAGTTCTGGGATTTGAAACAAGAAATAAGGCTTTACACGAGGAAGATCCAAAAACTTTAAGAAAAGAAGAGATTTTAGACAAACCGATTATTGCTTTAATTATTTTAATCAGTTTAACTATTGGACTTTTTTCACTTTTTATATTTACGTATTTCTTAAAACAAACCGGTCAAATAAATTTAGCCAGAACCATAACTTTTGCCACGGTGGCAACCGTGGATTTAATTTATATTTTTGCTTTTAAAGACCTTAAAAATTCATTATTCAGAACCAAAAATATATTTGATAATAAATATTTATTCGGAGCAGTAATTTATGGATTAATATTGGTAGTCGCGGCCATTTATGTCCCTGTTTTGAATAAAGTATTGGAGACAGTGCCTCTAAAACCATTTTATTGGTTTATTGTTGTTGGCGTAGCCCTAATTACGGTTTTCTGGGTGGAACTGATAAAATACATCAGGAATGGACGTAATTTCAATAATGCAATGCCTGTGGAAAACAATAACTAACAATTATTCATGAATGGAATATAATTAATTGTATTGATTATCTAAATTAATTTTAAAAAATAATAAATATATGAGACCATTTAGAATTTATTTTCATGGATTTGGACCTAAACAACAATTTGTTTGGGTAGGAGCGCTTTTGCTGACTATCGGCATTGTTCTTACGGTTATAGGATTTAATGGAGTATATTCTTTGAAACAAGCTATTATTAATATGGATCCGTATCTTGAGGCTCAACAAAATATTAATCAAGTTTTTATCGGATGTGGAATAACCGGAATACTCTTGGGAATTATAATGATGCTGGCCGGCGGATTTGCGGCAGACAATGTTGAACCTAAAAAATAAATTTTTTATATAATAAAAATACCTTTGATAAAATTCATCAAAGGTATTTTTATTTACTAAATTTCGCGACTAAAACAGATTTTTGGTTTTTGCTTCTACCGGACCGGCTGATTTTGAATAAAGTGATTTTTTTCGTTTATTATAAGGTATTTCCGCCGGAGAAGAAAGGTATTCTACGGCAATTTGACAAATATACATATAAGGATATAAGGCAACAGCCAAATTTGATTGATTGGAAATTTCAAGAGTCAATGTTCCTTCAAAGCCCGGATCAACAAAACCGGCCGTATGGACCAAAATTCCCATTCTGGCTAAAGTGCTTTTTCCTTCAACTCTTAAGACTAAATCATTGGGCACTTTTAAATACTCGTCAGTGCTGGCCAAAATAAAATCCTTGGGATGAAGAATAAACTTTTCACCGTGTTTCATGGTGATCGTCTGCATAAATTTATCCGGGAGCCCTTTCCTCGGATCAAGCAAGCTTTGTTGATTTGTTTTAAACACCTTGAACTCCGGGTTTAATTTTAAATCAATGGAGGCCGGACCTATTTGATCGGCCTTAAGCTTGGGAAGAAATGTTAATTCTCCGCTTTTAATGACTTTTTTGATGTCTCGATCTGAAAGAATCATATTTTTAAAATTATTTGTTTAATATATTTTACACTCCTTTCAAAAAGAAGTATAATATTATTATATACCTTTTTAAAAAAATATCAATATGTTAATTAGAGTCAAAGTTTTCCCCAATTCCAAAAAAGAGTCCGCCAACTGGCGGACCAAAAATAATAACAGCTTTGAAATTAAAACCAAGGAAAAGCCGGAACAAGGACGAGCCACTGAACGCGTAATAAAGATATTGGCCATGCATTTTAATCTGCCGGAATCTAAAATTCGGTTAATTAGAGGAGCCAAGACGAGAAATAAATGGTTTGATATTATTGATTATGTTGAAAAAAATAATTAAAATCGCCTGGATCGGCAAACATTTTGGCGAAGAACCGCCGCTGATTGGAAATAAAAACCAAGGAGCCGGTGGAATTTTTTTTAGCGGCTGCAATCTGCGTTGCGTTTTTTGCCAAAATTTTCAAATTTCCCAACAAAAATTGGCCGAGAAAGAATATTCTATCGAAGAATTGGCTGATATTATGTTAAATCTGCAAAAACAAAAAGCGATTAATATTGATCTGGTAACACCGACTATTTGGCTGCCATACATAAAAGAAGCAATCGTCTTGGCTAAAAAGAGGGGATTAATCATACCAATTGTTTGGAATTCCAATGCCTATGAAAAAGTGGAAGCGCTTAAACAAATGGAAGGACTAGTGGATATTTATCTGCCTGATTTCAAATATGGAGACGACGAAATAGCTTTTAAATATTCGGGGATTAAAAATTACACTGCCACGGCTATAAGCGCAATTAAAGAGATGTTAAAACAGGTTGGTCATTTAAAAACAAAAAATAATATTGCCTATAAGGGAATTATTTTACGACACTTGGTTTTGCCCAATAACATTCAAAACAGTTTGCAGGTTTTAGAACAAACAGCTTTAATTGATAAGAATATTCATATAAGCTTAATGAATCAATATTATCCGCTCTATAATGCAAAAGATTTCAAAGAAATCGATCAATGCGTCAGTGATGAAGAATTTAATGAAGTTTGTAAACATGCGTTAAGTCTGGGTTTTAATAATGGTTGGATCCAAGAAAAGGACAGCTCTAGAATATTTATCCCTGATTTTACCCTCAAAAACCCTTTCTAAACCCTTGTTTTATCTTTAGAATATGCTATAATTAAGCCATGTTCAAAGGGGATAAACAGCAAGACAGCTCCTTCCTAAATCTTATATCTGTGCTATAATATAATCAAATTAATCAATTAAATTTTAAAACTATGCAAGGTTATTGTGTAAAATGTAAAGCCAAAGACAGTGAAATGAAAGACGTTAAAGAAGTCGTTATGAAAGGCAAAGGTGACGTAAAGCGCAGAGCTGCCACCGGCACTTGCGCAAAATGCGGAACCAAGATGTATAAAATCTTAGGCAAGGATGCTCCTAAAGTTGTCTAGTTGAACAGAATATCTTAACAAGAAGGTGATTTTTAAAAATTACCTTCTTGTTTTATTTATGGAAATAAGATAAAATTAAAATATTATGTTCAAGCGCAGAAAACCAACCAGATACGAAAAAAAACAAAATTTTAAACCTGAGGTTAAAGCCGTACGCGCCTCAAGGAAAGATTTTATAAAGAAAAAAACGACAAAATTAAAATTAACAGTTTTGATTATTTCAGTATCTGTTTTAATTTTGGGTGGCGGCTATATTTTATTATTCAGCCCGATTTTTAAAATTAAAAATATTGTAATTACCAAAATCAATGACTATGATTTAACTTCAGAAGCGGAATTGAAAGATTTGATTAATTCTGCGATAAAAAGGCCACTGGGTTACAATTTAATTTTTTTTAACAATAATCGCGTGGCAAATATACTTGAAAAAGATTCTCGCATTCGTTCATTTAAAATTAACAAAAAAATGACCGATACGCTGGAATTAAACATAGAAGAATATCAACCGATTGCTCGCTTGATGATTCCGGGGTACGAAGGAGAATATTACTTTAACTCCAATGGCCAAGTAATCACAATAACGCCAAAATCTATTCAATATTTTACGACACAAGATAATAATAAAGAAAAAAATAACGATTTAATAATTTTTTATGATCAAGGATCGGCTAACTTCCATAATCAGACCTATATAAACTTCATTAAAGGCATTCTAGACCTGATTAGAGGCAATATTTTGAAACAAAACAACATAGTAGCCACTATTGTCAAAATCAACGAAAAAGGGAGTATTTTAGAGGCAGAAATCACCACATTGGAAGGATGGAAGATATTGGTCAATTCTGAGACGGATTTCAAAAAACAAGAGGAGAGTCTTCATTTAGTTTTTAAAGATCAATTGAAAGATAGGCAAGCGTTAGACCATATTGATCTGCGCTTCAGAGATTTATGGTATTTAAATAAACAAATACCTTAAAGAACATAATAAAAAAACACTTTTGGGGCACTATCTCCAAAAGTGTTTTAGATAAGGGTAGCGACGTAAAAGGAATATTGTGCGACGTGGTATATAGAGGAAAACCGCTATTCCCCCTCATTTTGACCTCTAACCTTTCAATAAGATAAAAACCGATAAGTGTGAGCTTTTACAATAAATAATCTTCCGGATTAACAGGAATACCATTTTTTCTTATTTCAAAATGCAAATGCGGACCGGTGGAAAAATTTCCGGCGCCGCTGGTTCCCGGCAGTCCCCCGCTTTTTCCTATAACCGTGCCTCTTCTGACATATTCGTCTTCTTTTACTAAGATTTGGCTTACATGCCCGTAAACAGTGGAAAAGGTGTCATTATTGATAATCATAATATAACTGTAACCCATTCCGCCATTTTTCGCTTTTGCCACATAGCCCGAAGCTGCTGCTCTGATATTTGTGCCCTGAGAGGCGCGAATATCAATAGCCGGATGTTCTCCAATCCATTTTCTATAAGGATAATCAGGATCATGAAAAGAACAAGTTATGCCATTACTCGGCACCGGCCAGGAAAAAACAATTGAACCCTCCTGCTCCATAATCTGATCTTTTTTTTCTTTCTCTTCGGCCAATTTTGTTCTAATAGTTGTTTCCAAATTTGAAATTTCATTTTCCGTTCTGCGCTGTTCCGCGACAGCATCGGCCAATAAACTTTGAAATTTCCATTCCGCGCCCTGTGTTTTTTCCAAAATATTTTCATTGGCATTTTTCTCAGTTGTTAACTGAGATTTTTTATCCAATAAATCATTTTGCAAATTGGTTATGTTTTGTAGATTAGTGCGCAAATCTTTTTCCTGCAGCTCCATCCCTTCTTTAATTAATTTGATTTGTTCCAAAGAATGAGCCAAATTTCCCTGAAAAGTATTTAAATAACGCACGTGGCTCAAAATATCAGAAATGGAATCGCTTAGGATAATAATCGTAAGAAGATTTTTATTATCATATCGATTGATCAACCTTAAAATTTGCTGTAAATTTTCTTTTTGATCCTGAATTTCTTTTTGTTTTTCCAAAATTTTAAATTGAATATTTTTAATTGATAAATCCGTAGTCGTTATCTCTGTCTCTTTTTCTTCTATTTCCACTTTTGTTTTTGAAACTTGATTTTTCAGAATACTTAATTGATTTTTCAGATTAACCGCCTCTTTCCTTTTGATTTCAATATTTTTTTCATAAACTTTTTTTTGTTCTTCCAATTTTTTAAGATAACTCTGGTGATCATCAATTTCTTTTTGGATTTGATCAATCTCTTGGGTATAATCTTGGGCGGCGGTTATCGGCGCTTTTACAAAATTAAATAAAAAAATAAAACTTGCCAAAATGAAAATGGTCAAAAATTGTTTTATATTTTTTTTCATTATTTTAATTTTTCAATAGCCTGATTAACCCTGTTTATTGTTTTTTCTTTGCCTAAAACTTCAGCTATCGCTTCAGGCGGAGGCGAAGATTTAAGGCCGCTTAAAGCCACTCTTAACGGCCAAAGCATCTCTCCTACCCCGATTTTTTCCTTCAATGGTGATAAATTATCCATTATATTTTTAGCAGTAAATTCATCGCTTGAAATTTTTTCCAAAATAGCGCAGGTTTGACTCAAACTGTCTTTTATCTGCTGATTGTCCATTTTTTTCCATTGTAACAGTTCCGGCGTATATTCTAAAACATCTAAAAAGAAAAATTTGGTTAAATCTCCTATCTCATTCAATCGCTTGAGCCGTTCTTGCTCAAGCGCAACAATCTTTTTAATCCAGCCAAAATTTAATGACTTTATCAAGCCTGCTTGCTCCAAATATGGCATACATTGTTTTGTCAGTTCATCTATATTCATCTGCCGTATATAACATCCATTCAACCAGTCCAATTTTTCCACATTAAAAACAGCGCCGGCTTTTTGAATTTTTTCCAAAGAAAACGTTTTAATTAATTCTTCAAGAGTAAAAATTTCCTGTTCGGTTCCCGGATTCCAACCCAAAAAAGCGATAAAATTCAAAATAGCTTCTTTTAAATATCCTTTTGATAAATAATCTTCCACCGTAACATCTCCTTGCCGCTTGGATAATTTGGAATGATCCGGATTGAGCAATAAAGGCAAATGAGCAAATTGAGGCAAGGGCCAATTAAAATATTGATAAAGCAAAATATGTTTCGGCACCGAAGGAATCCACTCTTCTCCTCTGATAATATGAGTGATTTCCATTTTATAATCATCAATCACCACGGCTAAATGATAAGTCGGAAAACCGTCTGATTTCAATAAAACTTGATCGTCAATATCTTTTAAATCAAATTTTATTTCGCCTCTGATTAAATCCGTAAAAGCAATAGTCCCCTCTTCCGGCACTTTAAGGCGAATAACATAAGGAGTTTTATTTTTTAATTTATTTTCTATTTCAATTTTGCTTAATTTCCGGCATCTTTCATCGTATCTTGGCGGAAGTTTTTGAGCCATTTGATCCTGTTTCATTTTATCCAATTCTTCCGAAGTGCAGAAACAATAATAAGCTTTATCTTCTTCAACTAATTTTTTCGCCAAGTTTTGATAAATTTCCAACCGTTCTGATTGAATATACGGCCCGCAATCTCCTTTTTGAATTATTTTATCATTTTCAAGAAATGGTCCCTCGTCCCAATCTAAACCCATGGTTTGCAGCATTTTAAGTAAATTTTCTACCGCATTTTCCACATATCTTTGGCGATCAGTATCTTCAACGCGCAAAATAAATTTGCCGTTGTTCTTCTTGGCAAAAAGCCAACTATAAAGACAAGTCCGTAGACCGCCGACATGTAAAAATCCTGTTGGTGATGGAGCAAAACGAGTTTTTACCCCGTTAGATATCTTTTGTTGTGTTGAGTCCGACATAACTTTAATTAATATTAGTTGTTATCACCCCGTTATAAAAAATATATTTTATTATATCTAACGGGGTTAATCATAATTTATTATTTTGTACTTTCTATCCTCTGCCAAATATGAGCAAAGGTTTTTTTTCTTATTTTTATTTGCCAAAAAATTGCCAACCAAAGATAAATTCTCGCCAAATAAAGCAAGATTGTCCAAAAAAATTCTTTTAAATTTTCAGGGTAAGTGAAAAATAGTTTTATTCCGCTCCGTACTTCTTGCCAAAAGTTTCTCATTTTTTTCATTCCAGATTCTAAATTCCAAATTCTAAATTCTTGTATGTAGCCGCCGGTTGAACGAATTTTCTGTCTTAACCAATCTTTAAAATTATTCGGATATTTAATATAAACCTTGGCTTGCGGCGCGTAAACTACTTGATAACCCTGATTTCTGACCATTTGAGTTATAACCGCGTCTTCGGCCAACATATTTTCAGGAATTTGATCAATAATTTTTTTTAAAACGGCAAAAAGATAACCGGAACAAGGAAAATTTTTATTTTTTAATCTCATTTGATGAGCGGCAAAGGTTAAAAAATGAGACCAATAACCGAATAAATTATTGCGGGAACTAAGTGAAATCGGTTGGCCGCTGACCGCGCCAACTTTATTGTCTCCAAAAGGAACTGTTAAATATTCCAAATCTTCTTTTTTTATTTTAACATCACCGTCGCTTAAAATTAAAATTTCTCCCTTTGCTTGTTTGAAGGCTAAATTTAAAGCAGCCGGCTTGCCTTTTCCTTTATCTTTTAAATATTTTATAATGGGAAATCTTGTCTGAAATTCTTTGGCTATTTTTTCAGTTTCTTCATCCGGACCGACAATTAAAATTTCATCATCCGCTTTTAATAAATTGGAGTCCAAAAACGATTGGATCGCTTGCGGCAAACTTTTCGGTTCTTTGTTAGTGGTGATAATAATAGAAATCATTGTATATATAGTATATCATTTTTTACGCCTTTTATTAAGTGGATAAATAATCTAAAATTATAAAAGGCCTAATCGTAAACTAAAGATTAAGCCTTTATTATTTTCGTCTAGAGAGCCGTTAAACGCTCTCTTATTTCTTTTAAAACAAGAAAAAAATATTTTTCCTTTTCTTCGGTGGTTTTCCCTTCCAGGAATACTGCCAATCTGCAAGATAATAATTTTAATTTTTGTCCCTCTGGGAAAAATAAATTTTTCACGATTTTAATTTCTTCCTCTCTTATTTCCCACCATTTCTCTGTTATTAACTTCTTTTCTTTCAATTGCAGTTTCCATGTCTCCAAAATAATAACAATATAGCATACTCTTTGCTTAAAATTATCTTGGGGTAATAGAAACTTAACTAATTTTGTTACAAATTCTTTAGTCAAATTCAACTCTTCTTCTTTTTTTGACTTAAAGAGTTTCTTGATTTTTTGAATTTCCGAATAATTATTTTCCACAACCACGGGAACATCTTTTAAAGAAAAATGCTTGTTTTTA
>JAQUOF010000010.1 GCA_028717225.1 Patescibacteria group bacterium | reverse complement strand
TTAATTCCGGTGAAAAATAATTCTTAGGCACTTTAATATTATTCTCTGAAAGTAAAAATTGAGCGGCGTATTTAGAACAATTTTTTATAAAATAACCTCCATTTATTACCTGTTTTCCATTTTTAATCAAAAGCAACACCAGAACGCTAATTGCCCGATTATTATTAAAAATATAGACTACGTCTTTTATTTCTTTCTTCAAATTATTAAAATCAGAAAAAACCAGTTCTTCTATATAAACTGTATTACAATCAATACCCTGGCTAATCAAAGACTTCTTTAAATTATCAGCAAAAGCTATAAATGGTTCTTCAATTGAATTTACAATTGTAATTCCCATATCATTTTATTCATAATTAAGCAAGACAGCTACCTATACACTCATTTTCTTATTATATCATAATTTGACTTTTTATCAATATATTGTTTTTTTCTAATTTAAAATCATTTCTAATGTCTAACAATGGGTACAAAAAATAACCGCTTATTTAAGCGGTTATTTTTTGGCTCCGCATCGTATATGACGTTAGAACCATAATCCAGCAACAAACTGGATATATCTATATACCGGATTTGAGACCAGAAACGGCAATCCACGTCTCCCATCTCCCCCATATTATTACATGATATAATACCGAACCATATGTGTCTTCCGCACAGCGAATAATAAATCCCGGTCCCCTATTAACTTCAATTCCATTTATTTCAAAAAATGCATTCAATGTTGTTAATTCTGAATCAATAATATTAGCGGTTACTGGATGGATAGTTTTAATTTTTCTATCAGTATTAATTAATCTATTCTTTAACTTATATTCTAACCCTCTAACTACTTTGTGAATAAAAGGATCTAATAATTCTGGCACCGAGAGAGAAATCATTCTTGACTCACCCAAAGTATCATTGGAACCAAAATTTCTCATAAGTCCCTTAGGCATCTTATTATTAGTGGTACATATTAATTCGCGTAGAATTTTTTGACAATATGCCTCTTTACGTCTTTTACTTCTTCTGTCTTTTGCAAATAAAGGATTAATCATTTTAACAACCTTATCAGAAACACCAGAAGCAGCTATGTCTTCGGAGTTTATACAAATAGCCATCTTCCTGTATAATTCATTTTCAATTTTACCTAATTTATTATTGCACTCAAGACAAGCTGGAGCAACCCATTTTTCCATATTCTGAGGAGTGGAATTAGGATACCATGATTTAGGAAAAATATGATCTTCTGTGAGTTGCTCAAAATATTTCAAACAATGTATGCAATACTGATTAATAAATCGTTTAGACATATCTTATTTAAACTCTCTTTTTATTAATTTAACAATTTATCTAATTTAACTTCTTTATATTCTAGAAGATGAAACGGTTTTGGTTAATAAAAATAAGAGAAGTACTAAAATAAAGATTTAGTTTCCTTTTGATGAATAATTTTGTATTTTTCATCAAAGAAAACAGCCCTGCATTTATTACACTTAAGCCATTTTTCAAAATGATAAGCCTTTCTCATTCTTTTTTCAGTCATTTTGCTGCTTTCCCAATAAAGAATTCCACCGCAATTTTTAGGGCAAGTATCCCCTTCTTGAGATTTTCTCTTAATTTTAGGTTTAATGATGCTTTTTTCCTTTTCTTTTTCTTTATCTATTTTCTTTGTAAAATTATATTCAGGGTAAATAGACTTAATAATACCCGCTTTAATAAGTGGCTCTTTTGATAAATCATCAGCTTCTTGATTCTTTTCTCTCGCCACCCATTGAATATTATAATCCATACCCTCTAAATATTTTAGGGCTTCATCAAGTAACTTTTTTAAATGTGGAGCTTTTTCATGAGGCATCCACACTGTCTTTTTCTTTTTCCACCCAAATTTTTTCGCAACAGTGTAACACACTATATTATTATCACCGTAAATTGTTACCCTTCCTTCAATTTTTAACTTCTTAAAGGCTTTTACTCCTTCGATTAAACCATGATACTCGGCCACATTGTTTGTCATCCCCTCTCCTTTGCCTATAATACCTGAACCGCGCTCAATAATTTGATCGTCTCTCTTAATTAAATAACCATAGCTTGCAGTACCACCGGGATTTACTGGCTCGCAAGCACCATCAAAATATATTTCGATCATAAATTTATTTTACTATTTTTTATGATTTATAATCATATTTATATCTTATCTTCACTTATTACCTCTTTTAATCCCCAGAATTTACTATTTCCTTCCTCCATAAGTGTATTTATCAAATTATTCACTTCTTGTTTTATTGATCCATTGCCATTTTGATAGATAATAGTTAAGGCCTCTTTAATCTCGGTCTGATACATAGATGGCACGCGACGATTTTGGTTTAGATTTTTATTAGAATCGAGTAGATAGTTCGAAACAATTTCCAAGGTTTTTTTCTTGTTTTTATCTGCAAAAACAAGTAATCGCATCAATAATCCGTAATCCCAATCAATATCGCCATTAGACTTTTCGAGCGTCTCTGCTATTTTTTCAATCACAACCTTGTCATCTAAAATCTCTTTATTAGGATTTACCCAAAAACCAAAACCTGACAATACTTTTGACTCTGAAACATTTTCCAAGGCCCAATTCCAAAATTTAATAAGTTTTTCCTTACTTACCTTATTTTCTTTTAACCATTCGTTTCCGGCTTGATCTCGTGTTAAGCAACTACGTCCGATAAACGATATAAATTCTTGGTGTCGGGTTGTATTGGGAGTATTCCAGAATTGTATAAATAAAGGATCGCTTATTATTAAACCCAAATGAGCAAAAGCAAGTGCGAGATGGATTGCTAAAGACTCATCAAGACCCTTTGAATATTTCCTTTGAGTGTAATTTTTAGGATCAAACGTAATTGCGTGGCTGTAGTAGTCCTTAAGTTCAACAAATAACTTATCGTATAAAGTATTTGATAGATAGCCTTCCCATGTTGCTAAGTAAATATCTTTTTTATTTGGTTTATCTTTAGGAAAAATCTCAGGGAAAAGACCCACGATAAAATCCTTATCTCGGAAATAGAATGATGCTAAATATCTTCCGACAACGAATCGAACGGCGAGAGAATCGTCCAAGAGAACCTTTTTGTATATTTCTTGAATATCTTTGGCAAGTGTTTTCCCGTCATTTTCAGTAAACACGACAAATGCTTCATACGCCCGTCCCCGAACGGAGTTGATAGCTATATGATATGGTTCGCCATATTCTGGTTTTTCATCTTCTTTTGACGGGCTATCTTTAATAGTAAATAAATATGAGATTAAATTTTTAATTTTTTCTCTGTGTTCTTTACGAATTTGCTCTTTAGTTTCCTTGTTTTCCAAAATATAAAGCAAAATATCTGCAATTACTTTATGAACAGTTACCCAATCGGCTAACCAAGATTTATCATCCTTCCTTTTAAAGGGTGCTTTCCCTCCTTCGTTTTTAATAGCTTCAAACAGACTAAAGATTTGGCTGACCTGTTCCTGATTTAATGATTGCTTATTGCGAAGCATTTCTTCAATGCCACGTAAAAGTGAATATAAATAGTGTGGATGAATATTATCTCTATCAAAAAAATCATTAATATTTTTTAAATAATCATCTGTTCGTTTTTTAATATCTTCTTTTAGGGCATCACCAAGACCTTCAACGCCACAATGATTTAAAAAATCATCATCTTTAGATTGTTCATTCAGCTTCTCTGCCGTCCATTCAGTTTTTAAATTCGCGACAATTTGATCAATCATGAAATTATTAAGATTTACCGGTGATTTGTGCTGTACTGTACCACCTCTTACTTCGCCAATTGATGGTTTTGGTTTATATTTTTCGTTACATTTCTTACCAAATTTTTCTTCACATTTTTGAAGCTCATCATCTTTAAGATAATTACAGATACTGGATAAAATCTCCCAGCCTGTTTGTTTATGCCAAGCCTGATCTGGGTTCTGTGCTGCTTTTTCTGAAAAATACTGCAAGACTTTTGCAACATAATCACGTTGATCAATATTAGATAAGCAAGGGAATGCAATTTTGAGGGCCTTTTTGTATTCAGTTCCACCCTCTATCTCATAGTAATTTTCAACTTCAAATAACTTAAAAAAGGCATTTTTTAATTCTTCTTTAAATGTCTCGGGACACTGCGCTAAAGTAAATAATCTTAATCGCCACATTGAACGACATGAAGGCAATTGATTATTAATATAATTAAATAATCTTTTTGCTTCATCTACGTCACCGCATTTTTTACCAATAGTTCTCTCAATTAATTTCTTAATTGTTGCGGCAAGATTTTTTACATCTTCACGATAGGAAATACTTCTCTGATTCTCAATTTCAAGTGTAAAGAAATCAACATCAAATAAGGAGAAAAAATCTATATAATCAAAAACTTTTGTTTCGTTAGGTTTAGATAATTTTATAATCTCCGCCATTATGCCGGTAGTAATTTGAAGTGCTTTTTCTATATAAGATTCTTCGATGTTTGCCAGTGCCTTAAAAATACCAGAATCATTTAAATCTCTGATATAAAAAGGATTATCCATACTACAACCGATTTCTTTTTTCGCAATTTCTGTTTTACTTTTTATAGTAAGAATAGCTTGAGCTAATTCTAAAATCGCTTTGCTTTCTTTTTTCTCACTTAGTTTCTTAATACTCTCTTCAAATTCATAACCGGTTTTGCGGAAGTTGCGCATTAAGTAAACCCACTTTTCATCCCGAATCTTTACTGTAATATTCTTGATCTGTTTCACAGGAAGCATGCCAATAATCATTAGAAAACGATCAATAATCTCAGGATTAAAATTTGCTTCAGAAAATTTTATGGAACTAATAATCTTTATCACCAGGACAGGCCTTTTATCTGTCATTCTCAATAGATAGCCAATTTCTGGTGTACGATATGAATATTGAGAAGTATCCTCAGCCTTTTCTTCGAGAACTTTTAAAAATCCCTTTTCCCAAATCCAAGTAAGCCAGTGCTCGTCAGCTTTTGAGTAAAAATAATGGCGGGCATCTGAATTTACTTTTAAGATTAATTTTAGGTCATTTATTAATTCCTTAGATCTTTTATTTTTTCGAAAAATGATATCAATAATGGTATGAATATAAATTTGCTGTAAACTGAAGGCCCTTTCCAGAACAAGAGTAAAATCCCCTATCAAATTTTCGAAATCATTTTCCGAAAAATCTGAAAATTGTTTTAGGGAAAAACCTTTAAGATCTGTCCCGTGATGAGTTAAATCAGACAATCGTTTATAGATGACATCTAAATTATTAAATGTGTTTATGAAATCCCTATTTTGTACATTGTGATTATTATTTTTATTTACAGCGTATTTCTTAAATAATTTTATTAGATTATTACTACTTATTCTTTCGCTAAAAAGAGGATAAAGGACATCACGTGCAGAGTTCGCCGCCTGGCTCATCCAATCTGTATTAGATCTGCATTCAATCCTCATTGCGTAAAAAGCGCCCTTGATTAGATCTGACGCTTTTTGTTTTTTGTGTTGCTTGGGATATTTACTATAAAAATCATCAATTCTTCGACACAAAT
The DNA here is from genome assembly GCA_028717225.1 of Patescibacteria group bacterium. GTDB lineage: Bacteria > Patescibacteriota > Patescibacteriia > UBA2591 > JAQUPP01 > JAQUPP01. Next base: position 24,263 of record JAQUOF010000010.1, on the reverse strand, counting down.
TTTCCACTTCTGCACCAGGAACAACCGGCGGTAAGATAAAATTACCATACGAGATAAGGCGGGGTTGATTTTTCTTCCTCTTGATTTTTTTGTTGTTTTTTCTAAACATCTTTATTGTTTGAACACTCAACGATTTTTATTTCATCCTCGGTGAGATTGTAGAGTTTATTCACCGTCGAATTTATCAACTTTTAATTTATTTTTTAGGATTACAATTCCAGGTCTATCCAATTTTTAAATTCGCCTTTTTTAAATTCTTTGCTATTCTCTGTAAAATAAACCCATCTTCCGTTGTAGTTTATTTCGTCGGTGTTAGTAACCATTCCGCCAAACAAGTTTTTATTTTTTTTATTTTCATCCTTAATGTATTTTCGCAACCCATCAGATTTTGGTCCAAAATCTGAAAATTGTGTTCCGTGAGGATCAAATAAACCAATCTTTCTGTCTTTAAATTTAACGATAAAATCAACATAAAATGGTGTCTTATTATCGTTATATGGCACAGCAAAAAATGTTGCATCTCTATCTCCGTTTTTAAACCACCACTCAACCTTTCCTGATTTATCCAAAAATTCTGTGAAAGATTTTTCTAATTTAGACAGATAGTTAACATAAAATGGCTTCATTACTCCTCTTTGTTTGTCCTCTTCAACATAATCACTTCCAAATGACAAGATTTCGGGAATATTCCAATTTTCTAATTTAGTAAGTTCTCCCTCTCTTATCGCGGTTTCATTTTTATATTCGATTTGTGCTTTATCTAAAACATTCAAAAAATGCTGTGGATTATCATTACCCAAAACTATTTTTACGATTTCTTCCCATCTTTCGGAATAGTCCATTTTTAACTCTTTATCAAAGAATTTATAAATGGATTCTTTAACCCTGTTTACAGATCTATCTTCTGGGTAAAAATGACGAAGGCTATTTCTTACAAAATAATCAAACAGTTTTTGTAAATCAGAATCACTCACGGTAATTGATTTGTCGCCTCTGATTTTTGAACCGGCCAATGTATCAATATCGTTGGCTTTATAATCAGAAATAATCTTAATATCTACCTTTCTCGCCGTTTTATCAATTTTACTTTTCAAACTATCCGTTTTTGCTTGAGCCAAAAATATTTCAATAAATCGTGGAGATAACCTAGTTTTTTCACGATGTCTTTTTGAATAACAGGAAAGCAGATTTATATCTTCATAATCTTTCTTTCTCTTGCTCGTTAGAAATGACACATATCCTGGAGCAACATCTTTATCAATTACAATATCGTTTATGTTTGTGTAAATATAGGCATAGTTTAAAACTTCTTCTTTATAATATTTGCCTCGATCTGGTTCGGGCATTCTCATAATTCTTCCCACAGTTTGAATGGAGAAAATCGGACTGTGCCACTCTCTAAATAAAGCCATTACCTGTGCTCGTGGGCAATCCCAACCTAAAGCAATTGCTTGTTTAAAAAGTAAAACTTCCACTTCACTATCATTTTTTTCTACGTCTTCTTTATTTATGTGTTCACCTGAAAGCCAAATTGCTAATTTATTATTTCCCTTTTCAGTTGAAATGCCAAACTTGTCTTTTAAGATTTTTATTACTTTATCCTTTAATTCGTCTTCTCTTTGACCTTTTCTGTCGGGCAACTGGATTAATAATAATGGATTTATTTTACTACCTTCTTTTTGATAACTTTTAATCAGTTCTTTCCTTTTTTCTAAAGCTACCTTAATTACTGTCTCCTCACTATCTTTCCCGAGTTCCGTCTTTATTTTACCATCCTTGAAAACATTCACAAAATCTGGATTTAAAATTAACGATTTTTTTATCATAGCTTCCTTTTTGACTTCTTCTGTTTGCACACTCACTTCATAATCTCCTGCCAAAATAGGAGTTGCTGATACTTCAATCGTTAAACTTGGTTCTATATCTTTACGAAGCTGAAGCGCAGCTGATTTCTCTTTTTTATCCATTTGTCCTGCTGAGTAATGTACTTCATCAATGATTAAAATAATTTTTCTACCCTCTTCGTGCGTTCTTTCTAAAACTTTTGATAGATAAAATTCTTGTTCGTTTTCTTTAACAATTGTATTTGTCCCTTTTTTATTTACACTGGACCAATTGAAAAACAAAATTTCATTTTCATCAATTTTTCTATCACTCAAATCTTCAAAATATGAACATTCTAAGGTCCGGCTTTTTTCATAGTAATTATCTAGCTTTTCTTTACTCTGAATATGGAGCTTTTTAGGTGCTGTCCAAATGAAACTAAGCGGTTGTTTGACTTCTTTATCATCAACCAGTTGCTTTAGAAATTCTGCCATCATTATTGTCTTGCCCGAGCCGGTCGGCGCCTTAAAAACTAACTTTTTACCATCAGCCGTATTCAATGCTTTCTTAACTTTATCTAGTAACTCGTCTATGGCATCTTCTTGATATGTTTTTAATTGCATATTTTTATTTATAAATTCTTCTATAAACTTTTAATATTGCCTCTGGGATTGGTGATAATTTAACCTTTTGTTTAATGTCCTCAAACTCATCTTCAAATGAATCATCACCAAGTGAGAAAATATAAACGCTGATTTTACCTTTTATATCTTTAATCGCTTTCTTGAAATCATCAATCGCCAATTGATCAAAAATTATTCCGGCATAATGGTCGTGATTTTTAAAAATTTTAAAATCTTCATTATCCAATACTGATTCAAATGTTCCTTCTTTAACACAAAGCATTTCTACAGCTTCTTTTGTTAGTTTAATTTTATTTCTGTCAGTTGATTCTTTGTAATCAACAAAATCGGTTTTAAAATATTTAAGGTTTCCACCAAGACCATTAATATTTTCTTTTTTTGTATTTTTGTATCCTTTAATGATTTTTTCGATACGAGGATATGTAACTTTTTCACAAATTTTGTTTTCGTTGTTCGTACAAAGTATAAATTGTCTTTGTCCACCATCCTCTTTATTCATCTCAAAAACAGCATGCCCAGTAGTTCCTGATCCAGCAAAAAAATCAAGTACAGTACTTTTCGGCGAAGTAGCAATCTTCAAAACATCAATAATAGCGAATAATGATTTTGGGAAATTAAAAGTATTTGATCCTAAAATACCATTCAGTAATTGTGTACCGTAACGGGTAGCATTATATTGGGGTTTAATCCAATGTGTTTTGATAGATTGTTTTTCGCGATATTTTCGATAAATAGCGTAACATCCACCTTCATTCTTTACTACAAATTGTCCGTTTTCAAGATTTGTCTGAAAAGTCTCTTTACTTGTATTCCATGTGCGTTCCTCTCCTTTTTTTGTAATTGGATAAACTGGAATTAGTCCGGAGCGTTTTTCTAATGAAATTATTTTGCAATCTTTACTAATATAAATTGGATACCAGGAGGTTGGATTATTGACTCTCAAGCTTACTGACCCGCCACCAAGTCGAATATTATTTTCAAGACGATATTTTCCATTTTCGTCCTCTAAATCGAAAGATGCTTGCACACCAGAATCAAGTGGAACCATATTTACAGTACATTTGGTTTTGTCCTTAGCGTAAAATAACATAAATTCACATGTAGGATTAAAACCTTTTACAAACTGCCGTCCTTCCGCCTTATGAACAACTGTAACAATGGCCAGTCTATTGTCTTCGCCAAAAATTTCGTCGGTCATCATGCCCAACGAAAGAAGTTCATAATGATCGATAGCTACTGCAAGTATGCCATTTTGAGATAATAAATTTTTCGCTAATTTTAATCTAGAGTGCATAAATGAAAGCCATTTTGAATGACGAAACGGATCTTCGTTATCAACAAATGAATTGTTGTAAAGCCAATCTTTAGCACCAGTGTTATACGGCGGATCAATATAGATAAGATCTATTTTCCCTCTGTGTGTATAATTTAAAACCGATAGAGCGTGATAATTATCGCCCTCAATAAGTAAATTTACTGGTTTGTTTTTGTCTGTGATTATTTCCTTGCCTTTGACTTCTTTTAGCACTGGCAGTTTTTCTTTGCACATTTCAACGACATCTTCCGGCTTGTCTTCCCAAACTAAACCGTATTTCTTTTTCTTCTTTAATTCCTTTTTTAGACGGTCAATCTCGGCTTTTAATTTTTTATTGTTTTCCACCATAATTTTTATTTCATTAAATCATCAAGTAATAAGATATCATTTATATTAGCACAAAATCGCCAGTTTGGCGACTTTGTTTTTAGTGAATTATTGTTTTATTTAATTATTTCCTTTTTGGAATTACGGCGAGCAATAAAAACGCGCTCAAAAATACAAAAGCGCTGAACGTCCACATTTTTTTAAATTCCAGATCATAGACACTAAGCATATATTCCCGGTAGGCGGTTTCTCTCTCAAGCGGCGTTAAACCTTGATCAATATGATTAAGATAATTTTCTTTAAAAAATTGTTTTGTGCCATCAGCATTTTCAATATAATGCCCGTAAACGCCATAAACATTGACTATTTTTGTGTATTTAACAACACAGAGGGTCACTACACTAAAGATGGCGGCGAAAACAATTAATACCCGAGCGTGGTTCTTAATTTCTCGCCATTTTCCCTTGGCCAACAGCAAGCCCAGCCAAATAACAAATAACGGTAGAATAATGAAAGAAAATTTAAGCAAAAAGTCAGAGAAGAAAAAACAAGAAACAGGTAGCATCTGGCTCGCCAACAAATATGGTATTAGCAAGGACAGGCCAACGCCGATAACAAATAAAACTGAAAGAATTCGCAAGGCTAAAGCGGGATTTTTTTTGTATAATTTAAATCCCGCTCTGACTAAACAAGCTAACATAAGGAGACCTAAAAAATACAAAGGTAATAAGACGCCATCAGTGGAAGTATTAGACGAAATTACTATAAAAAAACAAAAGGCAAAAAATATAAGTAGTATAATCAGGAAATTTTTAAATTGGCCGGACATTTGTATTTTCATAAATTTTATTTAGTTTAAAATATCTTAACTTAATTGATTTAATACAAGCTTTTTTTATTTTGGGCCGACAAAAATTCTTACAATAATCAGAATAAACATAATGATTCCCCATGGCATCCATTTTCCCTCTGACTCTTTAAATTTATCAAAATTCTCCCACTTATTACGATTCCATGCCAATCTTCGTCCATGGAAAATTGCGAAATAAAAAAACAAAATACTAATAATCCACTCAATAAAATGAATGATTGGGGAATATGTCCAAAACACAGAGAACATAAGATTATCTTCAGCGGCAGAATAGGCCCCGGCAATTATTAAAATAATCAACAAATCCCAATGTTCTCTAAAAAGTATGTTAAGTGGCCCGAAAATAGTAAGAGATGGTTTCTTAATATAATTGACTTGCTCTGGGGTAAGACTCTCTCGATTTTTAATCTCTTTCATATCAAACCATTTCATAATTTTTTCTTTTTTTATGGTTTCTTTTGCGGGGGATGTAGCTACTACCGCTTCTTCTTTTCTAATTTGTACCTTCGGAACAATTTTAGCTCCGCAATTCTCGCAAAAATTATCTTCGATAGATATAATGGCACCGCATTGAGCGCAATGTTTTTGTTCGTTTTCTTTGTTCATAATTTTAAGTTTATTATTAATTATTTTTGTTCTAGCTCCAACCCAACCTTCTCTAATCCAACCTTCTCCTGGGCCTCCGCAAATTCAGTACTAGCTTTTTGAAGAAAAATCCATGCTTGGTGACTTTTGTCTTCGTACATATTTAAATCAATAGGACTTCGACTATCGCAAGCCTTAAGCCCACTATCTAATGCTTCGCTTTCAAGGAGATATGCAGTAGAAAGATCACTTTTTACATCATTTAATAACTCTTTAATATCATTTGGTAAATCTTTAGGGACTTCTAATTCCTGATAAAATTTTATTGTTTGCCCTGACAAATCTTTTGCCGTTTTTAATAAAGAATAAAGTGTTGGAATGTCCACATTATCTTTAGCCATATAATTATCTGCTTTGTCAATCGCGGCTGAAATCGGCCCCTGAATAATTATAAGTATTGTACTAAATTCTGTGACAAGTTTTTGATTTTTTTCTGTTTTCTCTCCTCCTGATTGTTCTAATATACCGGCTGGGGGTAAATTCTGATTAACACATTTTGTAGAATCTTTATTCCATTCGTATCCGGTCTCACAAACACATTGACCCTCAAATAAACGAATATCTAAACCTAATTCTCCTTGTCCCCAATGACTATAAGAACCATAGGTATTTTTACAATATTGGTCAGCCTCATCTTTTGTTCTACATTCACCTGCCTTTAATACATATCCCGAAGAACATGTTGGTATTTTTTGAGTTTCCTCGGGTTGAGAAGTGGGGTTGTTTTTAACTATTGGCGTAGGTGTATAAGTTTGATTGTCTTTATAAGTTTGGCTACCTTTATCTAAAAGACCAGTAATAATAAAAATAATAAATATTCCGAGTATCCACCATTGCCATCCCTGATTTTTGGGTTGATTTTGTGATGTTTCGTTGATGGGCGATGTAATTACTACCGCTTCTTCTTTTCTGTTTTGCGATTCTAGAATGATTGCAGTTCCGCAATTCTTGCAGAATTTACTATTTGGAGACAGTTCTTTACCACAATTTTTACAAAATTTTTGTGTGTTCATGTATTTTAATTTTTTTGTTAAATTTGCTGGCGGAAACAAAAAGCCCACCATAGGTAGTGACAAAAGTCACTCATACAAGTTTCCCTGTATGGCAGGTAATGCGACCCCATGATGGGTTCTCTATGCATTACCTGACTTTTTGCCATACTCCACAGAAAATCTATGAAGGTTAGGCAATTAAATTGTTATTTATATCATAACATAAAAAATATAGAAAAGTCAATACATACTAAATTTTATTTAGATAATTTGACTCTTTATTCTTCTCGGTTAAAATAAATAATTTTTCCCGGGCTCTAGTGATGGCCACATAAAATAGCCGTTCCTCTTCGGCTGAAATAGTCTCTCGGATTTCTCCAAAAATTTCAAACAAGGCGCTATACGGATGTATTAACGGAAATAATCTTTTAATGGCCTGCGGGATAATTATAATGTCAGCCTCTTTGCCTTTGTATCCGTGAACCGTTGAAACTTCTATTTTTTTTATTTCTTCTTCACTTAATAATTTTTTGAGTCGCCCCAAAAAATCAGATAAACTTATTCCATTAATCTCATTTTTGCGATGAAGGATAGCAATGGATTTATCGGGATTATTTTTAATTATTTCAGAACATAAATCTAAATAATTTTTGTCTTTAACATACACAATTTTGATTTCCCCGCCTTTATTATTCAGCACACAGCGAGAGGGTTCGCCTTGGCCAGCCATAAAGTTGTTGCTTGCTTTAACTATATTTTCTTTACTTCTGTAATTTGTTAGCAAATTAGCTGTGCCGGCATTGTCTACATATTTTGTGAAGTCGTTAAAATATTTTAAGTCAGAGCCGGCGAATGAATTTATAGCCTGCCAAGAATCGCCTACACAGAATAATTTTAAGTTTTTATTATACTTTCTAATAGTTTGAATTAAATGATAAAATAATTTTGAAAAATCTTGGAATTCGTCAATAAATAAATATCGCAAGTCATTCATTTTTATTTTTTGTTCGCCGATATTTATAAAACATTCTCCTCGGGTTCCCTCTATTATTTTAATTGCTTTTTTAAGTATATGATCGAAGTCAGTTTTATTTGTTTTTATCAGATATTTCTCGTAGTTTAAATAAACATCGCTGGCTAAATTTAAGAACGATTTCATCTTCGGGCTAAAATTATTCGACTCAATTAATTTCTTTATATCATCAAAAGTCATTTCATTTTTTTGGGATTTTTGAATGAATTGGCGGAATAGACCTGCTAATTCAGTAATCTGCGCGTTAAAGGTTGCCCCCGCATTATCGCCAACTAATTTTCTGATAATTTTCTCGACGAATTCAAACATTTTATCGTCAAATAATATTTCTTTTTTAGGTTTAACCAATTGATAAGTAAGAGAGTGAAACGTTCGGGCATTACTAAACTCTTCTAAGCCAAAATCTTGTCTTATTTTGGTTTTAAGATTTTTAGCGGCCTTATTGTTGAAAGCAAGGACCATTATTGAGTTGGGCCTAACACTGTCCTTTTTTATCAGATGGAAAACTTTATAGGCGACCAAACTCGTTTTGCCACTCCCGGCCCGGGCTGACACCAATAAATTTTTATCCGTCCGGGCGATCGCTATGGCTTTTTCTAGCTCAACTTCAAATCCCAATTTTTCTTTCAGCTCCGCATCTAAAAAAATCTTAATTTCTCTGGCTGTTTTCATATTTTCACTTTCAAATTCAAAAGGAGAAGTCTTGATTTTTTCTTTTTGTTTTCCAAGTTTCTCAAGACAAATGCCCAAAAGAAAAATAAAAGCAAGTGAAGCAACAATTATTATATTCATAAAAATTTATTAGTTTATATATTAAAGCGAATTATTGTTTAAAAAAATGCCCAGTGACAATCCAAAAGGATCATCACCGGGCACTAAGACTAGTCAACCTGAATCACGGGGAGAGAACTCTTGTAGGGCACGGTATTCCGACACTCCGGATAGTGCGGGCAACCCCAGAAAAAAGAATTCTTTTTGCCGTTGTGCCGTAAAATCATTTCAGCTCCGCAATCGCAAATCGGACCTTCTTCTTTCGGTTTTGGTTTAGCAACATCAAGAGAGTCAGTCGAGGCGTTCAATTTTTCTTTTAATTCTTTAAATAGGTCTGTCGCTTCCTTAACACTATCCGCGCGAATATTAATCATGAGTGAGGATTTAATAATCTTACCATCAGCCATTTTTTCTATATTCTCGTTAATCTGCACTTTGTTAAAATCATTATTCATATATAAATTATTTAGAATGGGTTAAATTTAACCTGCTTCGACTGGCAGGTTTGTTAATTAGAAACTTCTTTATTGTGAAGTTTAATAGCTTCGGCCACATCTGAGATTGATGAGCCTGAAGATCCGATCTTTCTTTCTTGCGTTTCAATATAATCCTTGACCGCGGAGCGAATTTGCGAAGCAATACTGCCTCCTGCAAAATATTCTCGCAACAAATATAAGTCACCCAACATGTCTTTTGGAATTGGGAAATTATAAGCCATAAAATTTTCTTAATTTAGTTAATTAGTTTTTATCTCGACTTTTTTTAAAAATTGTTCTATTTCACTTAAATAATCAGTAAAATATCCATTGTCCTCAAATAAGATTTTTGCGATAGACAACGCTCGAAGCCATCGATCAATTTGCTTTTTCATAGGTAGTCTGATTAGAATTTAGTTCTCGTAGCCTTGAGTTGATTCTTCTGGTTTGATTTTCCAATAGTCTGACTTCCTGTTGTCTATCCGTCTCATTTTTTTTGCAATCCAGATCCAGAGTAAGAAAGAGGTCTGCCAGATCCCCGAAGCCCAACCGCCGGAATCTTTCCTCGGTTTCTTTTTCCATAATTTTTGTAATTAAAAAAGATGCACCGAGTAACTGGCGCATCCATTGATTAAATAAGATAGCTTTCGACTATTAAACTATCCCAAAAAATAGTTTAAATATTGTAAGGCAAGTAATACAAAAATATAATGGCAATAATAAGATAAAAATAAAGAGCTAAAGATGGTTTAGAATGAATAAAGGGGGTACCGGGGAGTGGTTCATATAAATAAAACATACACTGGTTCCATATGAATAGGGGGTTATATTCTCGCTTGTAAAATTTACAACTTCCGAAATAATCCGTTCAATTGTCCATTTGTGAAATCGCAAAGTGAAATTTAAAATTTTTTCAAAAATCAAACCTAGGAGGGCCACTCATGGGCTACCAAACTTTTAGGGAGTAATTGTACGGTTGTACCATTGTACTTTGGCCGGATAGAGACTATGTGCCTTGTCACCCGGACAACCCCTTTTCAACCGTACTTTGACCGGATGGACTCTCGTGTCCCCCTTGAGACACACATAGCACAACCCTTCACACAGTACTTTGACCGATAAAGGGCTAAATAAGTCCCATGCCATTGCTTTAATAGAAGAAATAGCATAAAATAAAGTTAAGGTCAGTTTTATTAATACGCAAATAATAATCTTATGCCAGACCAAGTTAAATGGTCATATCTAGAATTTATTTATCTTGTATGGAAATATCGCCGAAGAACTCCTGGTTTTAAAGGATTACTTTATATTCCAATAAAGGAGATAGAAAAGATAAAAGATTCATACCCACCAACGGATGTCCAACGACTAATCGACGATAATTTTTTAGAGAGCCTGTCGGTAAGCCAATTGCAATATTTGGGTGTTAGGAAAAAGAAGACTGAGGGAAACGTCGATTTTGTGATAAAAACAAATAGTCAGGGGAAGTGCTTAGTTATTTTTTGCAAAAAAACATCCGAAGAAATAAGGGAATCTTTTATAAAATTTTACGACAAGGAGGATGATCCCGTAGGTAAAAAAAAATTACGAGATGCTTTCAGAGAAATTATCGGAGCAGAAATAAATAATAAAATTAAATTACCTGATAAATTACCAGCGAAGATAAAAGTCGAGTTTGATCAACAAACCAAAATTTTAAAATACGGTAGTAAAAAATATCGTATTCAAAGAAGTAAGGGAAGGGCTGAAATTTTTGCTACTCTCTGGAATAATAGAAAAATTATTAAAAACGATAAAATAAAATCTAAGGGTAGCCTGGTTTCATATATCAAGATAGCACAAATTGTCGGATGGAAATATAAAATTTTAACCTATGAAGATTATAAAAAAGAAAAATGCGGCGAAGATCATCTACTACAAGCTGAATTGATGAAATGTTTTTATATAGAACAAAAAAGTTGGAAAGGGACTAATAATTTAACAGAACGTAAAATTTATGACGTCATAGGTGATTTTAAGGGGAAAATTAAAGAAATGAAAGCGCCTATAAGATTTGATTGTAATGAGGGCTATATGATGATTGTGCAAGAATAATGAAATAACTTATTAGATAAATCAAACACCCTAATTGTAAGGGGTGTTTTTTTGTTTCCCCAAAAGTTCCCAAAAATACGCCAAAGACACAAGCCCTGATTTAATTTTATAATAAAGATAAATAAATTTAAAAATTAAAATGAAAATTATATGACCAAAAAATTGCAAGGTCGGTCAGAGGAGTATCAATATATTCCCTTGGATGACCATAAAAGTTACTTTTACACCTATGATTTAGGGTGTTCAGCTGCACTTATTAGTGTAGGTTTTGAGCTTATTTCCTTAGATAAGCAAGACCCGCATAAAGTGCTTTTTATTTTTAAAAGAAAGGTCGGCATTGATAAGGCAATTAATGATTATTTTTCAAACAAGCTAAAGGTAGCTGCTAGAAGTCTGTTTGATAACATCAAAATGATTAAAAACAGAATTTATAGCAGTTTATAAATCTTATGTTGTCGGATGAGCAAATAACAAAATATCAAACGCTTTACAAAAACCGCTTTGGCAAAGAAATTAGCCGAGAGGAAGCGTATGCACAGGGAGTGAAGCTCCTCCGACTTATAGAGTTGACTTACTTACCAATGACCGAAGTGGAATACCAGAAATTACAGGAACGACGCCGAGAGACCGGCGATCTATAAAATCTAATTAAAATTATGAGATCACTTAAAGAAAAATTTAATGAAACGATAGAAAAACATCCCTTCTGGAGTACTTATATTTCTTTTGCTGTTTCAATTACCGGACAAAATTATCCTAAAGAAATGGTTCGCAAGTGGTTCACTAAATTAGTGGATCGAGATGATTATGCTTTGGAAGAAAAAAGACAAGTTTTTTTATCCGTTTTGACTCTTTTAAAAAAGGAAGAAAAAATACCTCCGTGAAAATAGCGAAATGCTAAAGTTTCAAAAAGTGGGGTATTTTTAAGCACAAAGTTTTAGAAAATCTCTGAAATTAGGAGGGTTAAATTAAAACGACACGCGGATCAATGATTTTGTCTAAAAACCCCTAAAACACGAATTTCATCAAAATATGTCTAAATTAATTAATCAATTAAATATAAAACTATGGAAAAAATAGAACGACAACTTAAGATTAGGAATTTACGAAAAAAATACTTCAAGGTTGATAATATATTTTTAGATGACTATGCCCAAATATTAGGAGTAATCCCAAGTATGGTTTATGTCTATCTCTGCCGTTGTGCAGGTAATATAAAACAAGAATGTTGGCCTTCTCAGAAGAAATTAGCAGAAGAACTTGCCTTAAGTAGACCAAGTGTAAACAAAGCTATTAAAATTTTGGAATATTTTGGCTTCATTACAAAAATTAGAGTTGGGAGACACTGTAATAATAGATATTATCTTTTGGATAAAGAATATTGGAACAAAGACCATGAAATGATGTTAAAGAGATTAACCGAAGGTGATGTCAAAGAGATTGACGTCAGAAGTAAACAAGGTTTAATTCAGAGGTTAACGAGGTTTATTTCTATAGAAAGAAGACCTAAAAGAAAAGAAACTCAAGAGAAAGAAAAAGAAATTTCTACCACCCCTAAAATAAATATCAATTCAAATCCAATTTCTCTTGATCGGGCAGTTATTGATAAATCCCCAATTGTTTTAAAGGCAGATATTATTTCTTCTGATATTGAGGCGGCCAATTATCTTTGGGACTGTATCAAAGAACGACTTCCTAATTTTAAAGAGCCTAATCTTGATGATTGGGCAGATGAAATAAGTAAAATGCGCCGGATAGACAAAAGACCCCGGGAAGAAATAATGGGGGCCATTGAATGGGCTCAACAAAATAATTTTTGGCAAAGTAATATTTTATCTCCTGTAAAATTAAGGAAGCACTTTGATATGATGCAATCACAGGCCATGAGTAAAACAAGTGGATCTAAAATTAGTCCGGAAACACTTAAAAAAATATTAGAAAGTTAATATTTAAAATAAAAAAAATATGAAAGAAATAATTTTAAGTAATAAAACAGAGTATCTTTTAACAGATAATGAATTTAAAGAAGCTATGTTCTGCTGGGCTAGAAAAGAATTATATTTTGCGAACGCCTTAAGGCAGTTATTAATGGCGCTTTTCTCGTCCATGCCCGAACTCCAGATGAAGAATTAGACAGGGACATTTTTATTTATCCATTTGATAAAATTAAGCATAGATTTTTTATATCTTCAAATGGTAAAATTTGGGAATTTTTAAACTGCGAAGGACCTGATAATTTATTGGAAATAACATTTAAGGATGAAGAAGCGAAGAATAAGTTTATAGAGCAATCGATACCGCAGGATGATTATTACGAAAAAGAATTTAAATTATTAAAAGAAAGTAATAATAGTAAGATGATCCATGGGGTAGCTCCAAATTCAAAAAATTTCTGACACCAAAAAATGAGTGGATAAATTAAATGAATCTGTTATAATATAAATGTTGACCCAGTCCCCATAACCCGAAGTTTTTTATTGCTTTTATTACCCTAAAAGAGGGGCGGCTATGCCGATGAAGCAATCCTTCGGGAAAGTGGAATTGGGTCAACCATAGCCGTCCCTTTAAATTATTTTTAAAAATATAAAAGTATGAACACAAAAAATCAAAAAATTAAATACTTTCTTTACGCCAGAAAAAGTTCGGAAAGCGAAGACCGACAAGTGCAATCCCTTGATGATCAGACAGATCGATTAGAAAAATTAGCCCATGATTTGAGTTTAAACATTATAAAACCTTTCTTCGTTGAGTCTAGGTCGGCGCTGAAGCCGCACAATCGTCCAATTTTTAATGAAATGATGCGGAGAATTAAAAATGGCGACGCAGATGGTATTTTATGTTGGCATTTAAATAGATTGACGCGCAATCCAACGGATACTGGCACATTGGGTCAATTCTTACAGGATGGAGTAATCAAATCTATTCAAACCATAGAAGGAAAATTTTTACCCGAGGACGATGTATTAACATATAATGTTGTAACTGCTCAAGCCAATCAGTATTCAAGAAATTTGAGTCGGGATACTAAGCGTGGACTTCTTAAAAAACTAAATAATGGATGGCAAAATGGCGTAGCACGTTTTGGCTACCTTAATGACAAAGAAAGTAAAATTATCATCAAAGACCCGGAACGTTTTAATCTTGTAAGAAAAATGTGGGATTTAATGTTAACCGGTAATTACACAGCGCCAAAAATTTTAGATATAGCAAACAATGAATGGAGTTTTAGAACTAGAAAATCCAAAAGGATGGGTGGTAATCCCCTATCAAAAAGTGGTATTTATAAAATTTTTACGAGTTTGTTTTACGCAGGTATTATTGAAAGTGGCGGACTTCAATACGAAGGAAAACACGAACGGATGATTTCTCTTGAAGAATATGACCGAGTGCAAATGCTTCTTGGAAGAAAGGGCAAACCTAGACCGAAAAAACACGAATTCGCCTTCACAGGTTCAATTCGTTGCGGAGTATGTGGTTGTCTTTATACCGCCGAGACAAAGAAAAAACTCCTTAAGTCAGGAGAAATACGAGAGCACACCTATTATCACTGCACAAGAAAAACAGTAAAGATTAAATGTGATCAAAGAAAAAATATCCCGGCTGATGATTTGGATTTATCTATTGAAAAAGAAATAGAAAAATATACTATCTTACCAGAATTTTTACAATGGGCATTAGAAGGTTTAAGTAAAAAAAATGACACTGAGATTGAAGACAGGTCAAAGGTTTATGAAATGCAACATAAAACATTAGTTGAAACGCAAAATGAATTGGACGAACTTACCAAAATGAGATACCGCCAACTTATTGATGACGAAACTTTTATTAAAGAAAAAAATACGCTTCAAATAAAAATCTCCCAGTTTAAAGAAAACTTGAGAGAAACTGAGACGCGAGCCGATAAGTGGCTAGAGCTTACTGAAAAAACTTTTAACTTTGCTACTTATGCTAGAAAAGCATTTTTGATGGCAGAAGGTAAACAAGGGTTAGAACTGAAAAAAGAAATTTTAATGGCGATCGGAAAAACACCGATAATAAGCGATGGAAAGCTCATTATTGAACCCAATGAATGGTTTATACCTATCAAAAATGAGTATCCTGCGCTAGAGGCGGAATACTCAAGGTTAGAACCGAATGAAATGCCGATGAATGAAGCACGAACAGAGGCGTTGACCTCTGTTCGTACACACTGGCTCCGGCGGAGGGAATCGAACCCACAACAAGCTGGTTAACAGCCAGCTGCTCTACCATTGAGCTACGCCGGAATATTGTAAATCTTAAATTTAAAAATTATACAACTTTTAAATTTCTTTATTATATTATCAGTTATTAATTTACTTTGCAAGCTAGTAGTAATCTTTAACTTTTTCAATCCCCTTGAATTCTCTCATTCGCTCTAATGCCTTGGATTCAATTTGACGAATTCTTTCCCGAGTAACGCAGAAAACTTGTCCCACTTCTTCCAATGTATGAGCGGCGCCATCGGTTAAACCAAAACGCATATCCAAAATTTTTCTTTCACGCTGAGGCAAATCAACGACAATTTCTTTAATATAATCTCTTAATAATTTTAAAGCGGCTGAACGATCCGGAGTTAAAGTTTTAACATCTTCAATAAAATCTCCCAATTCCGTATCGCTGTCTTCGTCATCACCCACCGTGGTTTCAAGAGAAACCGTTTCTTGAGAAATTTTCATTAAATATCTTGATTCGTCAATTGGAATACTCAACTCGCTTGCCACTTCTTCCGGGGTGGGCTGGCGTCCAAGTTGCTGAGCCAACCAACGAGTGGCTTGCTGAAATTTGCTTAAAGTTTCCACCACGTGAACCGGAATTCTGATTGTTCTTGATTGATCCGCTAAAGCTCTGGTGACCGCCTGTTTAATCCACCAAGTGGCATAAGTGGAAAATTTGTAACCCCTTTTCCAATCATATTTTTCCACTGCCTTGAATAAACCGATATTACCTTCTTGAATCAAATCCAAGAAACTTAATCCATAGCCGGTAAATTTTTTGGCAATACTGACAACCAAACGCAAGTTCGCTTCTATCAATTTTTGAGACGATTTATGATCGCCCTTGTCTTTGGCTTTGGCATATTCCACTTCTTCGGCCGGACTTAATAATGGAACGCGACCAATCTCTTTTAAATACATCTGAATTGAATCAGATGAAAGCTGGCTTAAATCAAACATCAATCCCCCTTCCTTCCCGGATTTCTTTTCTTCTTTTTTATGCGGCTTTTCCAAAAATCCTTCCGGAGATTCAATGATTTTGATTCCCATTCTTTCCATATAATCCAAAAAATCTTCGAATTCATTCAAATATTTTTCACAACGGGGAAAGGTATAAAAAAGCTCTTTCTCTGTCACGAAACTTCTCTGTCTGCCTTTATTGATTAATGCCTGAGCATCTTGTTCCGGCCATTTTATTCGCGACACACTGTCTTGATGATCAGAATTATAAACTTTTTTGGAAGCTTTTTTCACCCCTTTGACTGACTTCTTTTTGCTAATTTTTTGTTTATGATTTGATTTCATTGATTTTTTCCCGCCTTAACGGAATTAAAATTTAAACTTGAAAAACAAAATATTATTTTTTTTAATTACCGGTCAGATTATCCCATTCGTAAACATCACTTCCGGACATCTGCCACAATTTTTTCCATTCTCCACCGGCCATAAAATCCATTTCTTTAACGCCCAGATTAATGGCATTTTTAATGTGTCCGACTGTCAATAATTTGCCTAAATTTTTAATACTTGAATCGCTTCCGCCCATAACAACAGTATAAGCGCCCTTATAAAGAATGGCGAATTGCGCTCCGTATATCTGATCTGATTTTTTAATAACGATCATGTGCAATAATCCTTTATTCTTGGCCCAGAGAACTAAATTCAATAAACTCTTACTGAAACTGGAGGTGGCAAAAAAGGAATCATCCTTAAAACGTCCCAAATTATAGCCAGAAATAATATCAACAATATTTTCCTTGAAATCATTTTCCAGACCAACCGTAAAACCCTGAGCAGCTAAACCATTAAGATCATATTTAAGATTTTTGCGATGTTTCTTGCTGAAACTTTGCAAATAGTCTTCAAAAGTGTTAAAGCCGGTTAAATTCAAATGATAATAACAACTATCCGGGTGAACTACTGTTTTAAAAGAAGGAAAAAAATTCTTATCGTCTTGATTAAGATATTCCAGATAAGTCTTAGCCGGACACTGTTTTAAGAATTCGGATATAAGTTTTTTATCTTTTAAAAATAATCTGTTTTCTTCCGGCAAATCATCTCCGATAAAAGAATAATGTTTTTCATCCGTATTGCACCATAACGGCAAAACACCCAAAATTTCATCTCCTTCATAACCGACAATAAAATATAACAGATAATTCGTACCCTTAATAAAACAATCCCTAACTTCCCATAAATCCCATAGGTATTGATTAGGACTGAACATCTGCCATAATTCTTCGGCTTCTTTATAATCAGTGACTATTTTAAATTTCATGAACTTTATTAGCTTTTCCGCCAAGGCGGAATTAAAATTAAATTTTAGGAATGATCGCAAATATTTATTTCATGCGATAATTCCGTAATTTCTCTGATAATTTTTTCAACCATTTCTTTGTCTTTGTTTTTTTCCGCTTCTTTCAATTCCAGCATCACTTTTTCTCTCCTTCTCTCCAAATGACGTTTTTTTAAAATGCGGAATAAATTATTGAATTCTTTCTCTATTTCTTTGTCTTTTTGTCCGGCAAATTCCTTCTCAACCAAAAAAAACAAAAAATCAATATATTCCGAATCTTTGTCTTTTAGCGCTTCCTTAATTTGATCAACTTCAATTTTATTATTCTTAATATAACATTCTTTTATGATTTTGGCAAGAGTCTGAGCTCTGGGCCTAATAAACATATCAAAAATCAATTTACTCGCTATTTCTCCTTTTTCCGGATATTTTAAAATCAAGCCGAGCAGCATATCGCCTACTTGTTCTTCGGAGGACGGTTTTTCATTAATTTCCGATTTGTCTTCTTCTTTATTTTTTTTTGGCAATTTAATTTTTTTCAAAGCATCATGCAAGGAAGTTTCGGAAATATCCAAATCATTACTGAGTTTTTTTACCCAAAGGCCTTGTTCAACCGGACTGCCCAATTTGGCGATAAATGGCAATAAAATTTGTGAAACTTGTTTTTTATTTTCAATGCTTAGGGTTTTTGAATCCGGGCTAACGCGGGCAATGGCCGAAGAAAAATAATATTCCATAATCGGCAATGGTTCTTTAATAGCCTTTTGCCAAACTTCCGGCGTTTTCCTGATACATTCATCAGGATCTTTGCCGGATAATAAATTAAGAATTTTAACGTTCAGATCTTCTTGAAGCAACAGATCTATGCCTCTTTGAGTGGCGTTTTGTCCGGCCAAATCAACATCAAAAGCTAAAATTATATTCGGCGTGTAACGTTTCAAAAGTTTGATTTGTTCAGAGGTTAAAGCTGTACCGGATGTACAAACCACATTTTTGGTTCCAAATTGATGGCAAGCAATCACATCCATATTTCCTTCAACCAAAATAACAGAATTTTGAAGTTTGGCTTCCAATTTAGCTTTATCCAAACCGTACAAGACGCGGCTCTTGCTGTAAATTTGAGTTTCCGGCGTATTGATATATTTCGCTATTTCTTTATTTTTCTCTTCCCCGGGCCTGCCCACCGTAGCTTCAGCGAAGGCGGGCATAACTCTTCCCGTAAAACCGACCACTTGGCCGAAAAGATTAAAAATCGGAAACATTATCCGATTGCGAAAACGATCATAATATGAAGATTGATGGGTTGATTTGATGATCATGCCTGACGCTTCAATTTCAGCCGGCTTATAACCTCTTTTTGAGAGAAATTCCAAAAGCAAATTTCCTTTTTCCGGCGCAAAACCCAATTGAAACTCAGCAATGGTTTTTTGACTCAATTCCCTTTCTTTAAGATATTGTCTGGCTTTTTCCGCGGAAGAAGATTCCAAAAGAATTTTATGATAAAATTTTGCCGAGATGGAACAGATATCCTGCAATTTTGTTTTTTGGCTGACTTCGGCCTGATTATATTTTTCAATTTTAACTCCGGCGCGCTGAGCCAAGATTCTCAAAGCTTCGGGAAATTCCACTCCCTCTATTTCTCTGATAAAACCGAAAATGTCGCCTCCCTTGCCGCATCCAAAACAATGCCAAATTTGCCTTTCCGGAGAAATAAAAAATGACGGCGTCTTTTCACGATGAAACGGACAAACCGCTCTGAAATTGGCGCCCGCCTGTTTGAGTTGGATATATTCGGACAAAACGTCAATAATATCCAATTTAGATTTTATTTCATCAATTACGCTGCTCATACCAAAATTTATTCAAAACTCTTTACTTTATTAATTCTTCTTGAATATTTTATATTTTTCAGCGGTTTTGTTTTTAACCAAATTTTAATTATTTCTTTGGCCGATTTAATTGAAGTGACGTGTCCGCCTAAAGTTAAAATATTGGCTTGATTATGGTCTGCTGCGTGCTTGGCAGTTAATTTATTCCAAGCCGGCATGGCGTAAATTCCTTTTACTTTATTGGCCGCCAAAGCCATTCCTTGACCCGTGCCGCAAAATAAAATTCCTTTGGCATTTTTTTCTTGAGCCACTTTTTTTGCAACTTTGTAAGCAAAATCCGGATAATCATCTTCTGAATCAAAAACTTGATTACCCAAATCCTGATATTTAAAACCTGAATTTTTTAAATATTTTTTTATTTCTTCTTTTAATTTGAATCCGGCGTGATCCGCCCCTAAATAAATCATAAATATTTTTTATTTTAAAATTATTTTTTACAATCTACCGGGCAGGTTTTTTCTGTTTCCGTGCACGGACTGCCTATTCCCGAATCAACAACTCCTTGGCATATTTGATCTCCGCATAAATCAACGCATTTTCCTTTTTCCACCTTACATTCTCCGCTAAAAAATTTCCATTCATCGCATTCCGTACCGTCCGCAAAAACACAAACTCCGTACTCGCCCGCCTCATTCTTTCTTATTTCCAATGTTCCATTTTGTTCAACGCAATATTTTGAAGCAGGATTAGCTATTCCGGTTTGCGATTGATTTTCAAATTGCTTTTGAATTTGATTTATTTTTTTCTTTTGCCAATAACCGCTTTTCCATAAACAACATAACAAAATAATTCCGGCAATGACCGCAATAATTAAAACGCTAAAAATTAACTTTTTGCTTGTTTTCATACGATTAATTCATTATACCACTATATTTAAAAAATGCAAATTATAACTAAAATAGCCCCTCTAACTCACATATAAGGGCTATTTTAAAGCTCAATCGCTTAAATTAAACCTTTCTTTTGCTGAATACTAAAATGTAAAAAATTTCAAGTATTCCTAAAGTATTAATCACCAAAAGAGAGACAAACCACCAAGCATCATTGCGTCTAGCTGCCATCCAAAGGGCTATTCCCTTCCACGGCAAAGTCCAGAGAATTACTAAATACATTACCCATGAATTTTGCGCTAAAAATTGCATCATATGATTTTGTTTAAATTAATTAATTATTTAAATTATAATATTAAAGATTTTTCTAAAATATTTAATCCTTTTTCGGCGGTTTTTTTATCAATATTTAAGGCTGGAAATAAAGTGAATACCGTATTACCAAGTGATGAAAATAAAACGCCGTTTTTCCGCGATTGAGCAACTATTTGATTAACGTAATTTGGTTTTTTAAATTCAACTCCTATTGCCAACCCTTTGACGTGAATCTTAGCCGGATATTTAAATTTCATTTTTGAAAGCCGTTCTGTAAAATATTTGCTCATTTCATATATATTTTTCTCCAATTGTTTTTTATTTTTCAATATATACTTGATATTGGTGATGGCGATTTCTACGCTTAACGGATGCCAGCCGTAAGTTGAATAAAAACTGAATTCATATTCCATTGATTTCGCCACTTCTTCGGTCGTGATTGTCGCGCCCAAACCGCCGTAA
Organism: Patescibacteria group bacterium; assembly: GCA_028717225.1. Classification (GTDB taxonomy): domain Bacteria; phylum Patescibacteriota; class Patescibacteriia; order UBA2591; family JAQUPP01; genus JAQUPP01. The sequence continues at coordinate 3,244 of JAQUOF010000010.1, read as the reverse complement.
CCGCCGGTAATCCCCTTTGCCAAACACATAATATCAGGTTCAATGTCAAAATATTCCGAGGCAAACATTTTTCCGGTTCTTTCAAAACCGGTGGCAACTTCGTCCATAATCAGCAAAGTACCGTATTTTTTGCAGGACGATTGCACTCGGGTCATAAATTCCTTTTCCGGAATTATTACGCCGAGATTGCAAATAATCGGTTCCATAATCAAAGCGGCGATGTCTTTTTGTTTTAATAATTTTTCAACTTCATTGGCCGCTTTATCGTTCAAGGGCGGTTTTATTTTATAACAATCAGGAAGAAGATTTTTATACCAGCCGCGAAAATCAGATGACCCGACGCTCATCGCCCCGATTGAGTGGCCGTGATAACTGCCTTCGATGGAAATAAATTTCTGCCGTTTGGTGTGTGACATAGCCGCTTGAAGCGCAATTTCCACTGCTTCCGTTCCGCCGGTCGCCCGAAAACTTTTTTGTAATTTACCCGGGGTTATTTTTGCCAATAATTCTGCTAATTCAGCCCATGATTTATACAAATAATTCGGATTAACATAGTCCGGCCCATTATATTTTCTTATTTTTTCTTTTATTTCTTGATTTCCCCAGCCGACGTTCCCAACGCACCAACCCATTAAAAAATCTATGTATTTTTTTCCTTTAGAATCAAATAAAAAACTCCCATCTGACTTTACGATTTCAATATCGTCAGGCGGCAAATCCCGTGATAAAAATTTTTTATCCATTTCTTTTACTTGCATAATTTTAAAATTAAAGATGAAAAAAATGCACTTAATTCCATTTATTAAAATCTTCAATGGTATAAGGAATATTAAATAGATTAAATAACTTTTTTGCTTTATCAAGAATTTTACTTTCACGTTCCATTTCTAACTGCTTTATAATTCCAATTGCCACGGCAATTCCGTGAGGAATTTCAAACTTTAAATCTTCCTCTGTTCTATCAGAAAAATCATGCCCTCCCCTTAGAATTCTTCTAGAACCATTCTCATTTTCTTCTACATCAACATCAATACATACATTTTTTAATGCTGCTGCCCAGAAAATGGATTTTTCCAGTTTTTTTATGTCAGTAAAAAAATCCTTTCCTGAGCGAAGAATATAATTATAAAGCTTGGAACTCTGAAATAAACCATGTTTTATAATTTCAACTAAACCAATACTGATTTGCTTTTTGGGAAGCGACTCAAGAAATCTCTTATCAAGAAACATTGCATTTGGTTCGTAAAATGACTTGTAAAAATGTTTGTAGGCGCGATTATTGGAAACAAAATTTACTCTAACCTTTCCTCCTGCGCCATCAGCCATTGCTATAACGGTAGTTGGGAAAAGGATAATGTTTGCTGATAATTTTTCCGCAAGATAAGCGCCGACATTAAGAAGTAATCCTCCTCCGATAACAACTAATGTTAAATTTTGTTTTTTATCCAAATCATAATTTTTTATCAATTCATCAAGAAAGGGCTTGGTCTTAATTTTTCCCTCAATTGATTTAAGAATGATTAAGTTAATATTTTGTTTTTTAACAAACTCTCTGACAAATGATTGTTTACTAACCGATTCATCTATAATAAAAATATGATTTTTTGTTAAATTGTAAATTTTATTTTTTGTAAGATTTTTCAAATCCAATGGACTGAAAGTATAGCTTGAAATTATTTTTGACCTGGGATGAAATTTAGGAACATGAAAAACTATTTTTATCCCATTTAGTTGAGACTCTTTAATTTTCTCAAATTTATCATCAACAGATTTAGATTTTCTGATTATTTCCTGATAAAACTTCATAAAAAAAATATTAAAATTTAGGAATTTATTAAAATCTTATTAATTCTTTACGATAAGAAATACAAAATCACCGACTTTATCGTTATGGAATAAAATTTTTTTTGGCCATAACTTAATATATTCTTTAATTTTCATTCCGCTGGCTTCTATATCATCTTTAAAATATTGAAAATTAACTTTATATTCTTCATGGCGGATTGCAGTGAGATATTGTTCATTAAATAAAGCGAATAGTTGATTTTTGCTAAGTTTTTCGGTTTTCATCATATATTTTATTCTTTCAAGGTAGAATTGAGTGCTACTATCAACTGCTTCAATTTTATTAGAAAAAGTGTCAATAATTTTCTCATAAACAATTAAAATACCGTCCTTTTTCAGATGAGAAAAAATATTTTTAAGAAATGCTCTTTTTCTATTGTCTTTAATATGGTGATAAGACGAAGTGGCGAGAATAATATCAAATTTTTTATCAGTTTTGAATAGAACCGAATCATCAACAACAAAATTAAACCTATTATCTTTTAATTTCTTTTTGGCAAATTTGATAAAATTAGAATTTATATCAACGCCAAGATATTTTATATTGTTTAATTTTATCAACCATTTTCTTGGAAAAACGCCTGTTCCACAACAAAAATCAAGAATTTCAACAGATTCTTTTTTATCACAAATTTTTTTGACTAAATCAAAAACTTTATTGAAATTGATTCTTTCAATTTTAGTATCTATATAATCATCATAAATCCGGGGATCCATTTCGTATAGATTTAATGCCATAATTAGTAAAAAATTAATACATTATTAAGGTTTTTAAAGTGTCCTCCTTGAATTTTATGAACAAACGTTATCAGTTAAAAGAATGTGTTTTTTACCAAGAATGTGTACTAAACTATCTGTCGCCGAATCGTGATTTTTCTTTCCATGCAAAGAATTACAGGCATCTTTAATTACAAAAGTTTCAATATCATTATCAAATAAATCCATCGCAGTTTTTATTATACAAACATCCGTGTAAATCCCGCAAAGAAAAACTTTTGTGATTGTATTCTTTCTAATAAATTCTTTTAAACTATTATTAAGAACCGTATAAGTATCATGTTCAAATTCAATATTGTCTGATGCTTGTAATTCTAAAAATAGTTTCTGATCTTCTGGATTTTGGAATTTAAACCATCCTAATTGTTTTTCAAATAAAGAAATTTTACGATTCACAAATTTAGAAAAAACTATTTTCCCTTTGAATGATTTTATTAATTTTAAAATATTCGGCAATACCGATTCTGATTCGGCATGCCTAAAACCCTCTTGCATATCAATAATTAAAAGTAAATTCTCCATATTGTTAAATATAAATCATTTTTATACGATGTAAATTTTACTTTTTCTTTATCGCATTCATCACGCTAACATATCGTTTATACCAAGTACTTGGTTTTGT
>JAQUOF010000009.1 GCA_028717225.1 Patescibacteria group bacterium | reverse complement strand
TTTTAAACTGCCCAAAAAGGACAGCAAAATCAGCCGCTTAATTGTAGATTGTTTGAAAAAACAATTATGTTTTGTTTTATAGTTTTTAACATTTTAAAAATTGTTGTAATAGATACTATACAAAAAATGGCAAAATAAGTCAATGTGGATAACTTCGGGAAATCTTTTTTATTTAATTTTATGCAAACACGCTTTAATAAAGGCCTTAAACAAAGGATGTGGTTCCAAAAATCTTGATTTGTATTCAGGATGAAATTGCGTGCCGACAAAAAACGGATGATTATTCAATTCAATCGCTTCCACCAATTTATCGTCCGGCGAAGTGCCGCCGATGATCAAACCGTTTTTTACCATCATTTCCCGATATTTATTATTAAATTCATAACGATGGCGATGTCTTTCAAAGATTTTTTCCTGCTGATAAATGTTATAAATCTTTGTTCCCTTTTTCAAAACGCACGGCCAAGCTCCCAATCTGATTGTTCCGCCGTATTGTTTTTTGGCTAAATATTCTTTTTGATTCGGCATAATATGAATCACCGGATGCGGAGTTTTCGGATCCGCTTCTTCGGAATTCGCTTTTCTTAATTTGCAAACATGGCGGGCAAATTCAATCACGGCCATTTGCATTCCATAACACAAACCGAAATACGGTTTTTTCTTTTCCCGGCAATATTGAATCGCTTTAATCATTTCTTCCGAACCGCGCGAACCCCAGCCCTGCGGCACAATCACCCCGTCCAGTTTGTCTAAAATTTTTACGCCATGGCTGGCGATTTCATCCGTGTTGATCCAATGAAAATTCGGGCGGCAATTATTAATCCAGCATCCGTGTTTGACCGCTTCAATCACCGAGATATAAGAATCGCTTAAAATAAATTGGCCGGTTCGAAAATATTTTCCCACCAATCCGATATTAACCGTTTTCTTGGCGCTTTTCATTATTTTCGCCGCCTTGGTCCACAATTTCAAATCGCCTTTGCGCGCTTTTAAATCAAATTTTTCCAAAATTTTTGCCGCCAGTTTGTCTTTTTCAAAATTCATCGGAATGTCATAAATAGAAGTGACATCCGGCGCGGAAATAACGTCATTTTCATTAAGATTGCAAAAAATTGAAATTTTTCTTTTTCTTACTTTATCCAAAGGCACTGCGCCACGGGCTAAAATAAAATCCGGCTGAATACCGGCTGAATTAATAGTCCTGACCGCCTGCTGGGTCGGTTTTGTTTTCATTTCGCCGATTTTTGAAGGAACCGGTAAGAAAGAAAGCATGATAAAAATGACATCTTCGGGTGAATTTAAATGCATCATTCTGGCTGCTTCCAAAAAAAGCATATTTTGATATTCACCAACCGTGCCGCCGATTTCAATAATCATAATCTCCGACTTGGTCGCCCGAACCGCTTTTTTAATCCGGTCAATCACTTCATTTGGAATATCCGGAACCACTTCAACGCATCGGCCGCCATATTCCAAATTTCTTTCTCTGTTAATCACGGCTTGATAAACGCTGCCCGTGGTCATGTAATTTGTTTTGTAAATATTCTGATTTAGAAAACGTTCGTAATTGCCAAGATCTTGATCTGTTTCAAGCCCGTCTTCGGTCACGAATGCCTCGCCATGTTCCATTGGGTTCATCGTGCCGGCGTCAACATTGATATAAGGATCAATTTTAATCGCTGAAACGCGATAGCCCTTGCTTTGTAAAATTTTGGCGATTGAGGCAACAGCAATTCCCTTGCCGACTCCTGACATCACCCCGCCCATTACGAAAATGTATTTTGTTTTCATAAATTTATTTTATTTCTTTTTCAGTTAATACTTTGATTTTATGTTTTTTCAAAAGCGCGGCAAAAACACCGTCGCCCTTGATTAATTTTCCGGAAAAAGTGCCGTCGGGAATTTCGCCCGAACCGCAAGACGGAGATTTTGATTTTAATATCGCTTGTTTGCAGTTTACCATCTGGGCGAGTTTTAGTCCAATTTCAGCTCCTCTTTTAAATTCCATGGTTACATCTTTTTTATTTTTTCTAAAAACTTTATTGCCTTTTTGTTCGGCCGGGAATCTGGGCGTTGTTAATCCGCCAAGCTGTTCAGGACAAATCGGAATCGCTTTGCCGCGTTTCATTAAATCAATAACCTTGGGACATGGCCTTGAATCGCCGTCCCATCTGCATTTTATTCCGACTAAACAAGCGCTGACTATTTTCATAATTAAAAATCTTGGAAAAATTTTTTTGCTAAATAATTTTTTATAACTTTTTCTGACGGAAAAAATATCAGATCGGGCAATTGATCAAGCGAGAACCATCTCCATTCAATAATTTCTTCCGGTTCCATTATTTCGGCTTCTCCTTCAAAATCCCGGCACAATAAACCAATCGTAACAAAATGGGCGTCTTTAACAATATCATTTGATAAACTAATCACCTCAACAGATTTAATTTTTAAACCGGTTTCCTCAAAAACTTCTCTCTCTGCTCCGGCCGTAAAACTTTCGCCAAAACGCAATTTTCCGCCCGGCATTGTCCATGTGCCCTCGCCATGAAGTTCAGAATCCGCCTTATTGGGATCTTGGTTTCTTTTTCCCAACAAAATTTTATTATTTTTCAAAATCATTACGCCGACACCGACGCCGACTTTATTATTTTCAATCATAATTTAAATTTAAAAGTTTTATAAAAATCAAATCTATTTTAAATCACTTTTAAAGTGTGATTGTTTAATTTTTGGCGACGATAGTAAAGTAATTTTACTATTTCACTTGATATGAAATACGCAATTACCAAACCAAAAACAATCAAAACATAATTAATCGGCGGCGCGGCAAAATGGAAAAATTTTTGGCCCAAGCCGGTAAAAGGCAGAGCAACAATAAAAATAGCATCTAATAAAACAAGAAGACTCAAAGTCAGACTTGGTTTTTTTGTTTTTAAGAAAAAATGCCTTGTTCTGATGATAAAAAGAAGAGCTAATTCTGTGAGAATACTTTCAATAAACCAAAGAGTTTGCATAAACGCCGGCTTAATGCCGTGAAAAATTCCAAAGAAAATAAAATCAAAAGCCGTGCTGACTAAAGCTAAAATTATTATCAAACCGATGAAATTGCTGAGTCGGGAAGTTTTCGGTTTTTTAAGTTCTTCAGTATCAACCGTATCAGAGGCAATGGCGATTAAAGGAAAATCAGACAAAAGGTTGCCGAGTAATATTTGAATCGGCAGCATTGGCAAAAAAGTGATAAATAAAGAGATAACGGCGATTGAATAAAAATTTCCAAAATTGCTTGCCATGGCGCACTTTATGTATTTATTGATATTTGAAAAAATCTTTCGGCCGTTTTTAATGCCGTCAATAAGCACCCGTAAATCTTTTTCAAGCAAAATTACATCAGCCGCGCCTCTTGGAACATCAGCCGCTTCTTGGACGACGATTCCGACATCAGCGATTTTCAAGGCCGGCGTATCGTTTAAACCTTCGCCTAAAAATCCGACTTCAAATTTTTTCTGAAGAGATTTGATTATTTTTAATTTTGTTTCGGGAGAAATTCTGGCAAAAATAAAAAATTTCAAACAAGCTTCGTCAAATTCTTTTTCCGGCAAAGAATCCAAGGTTTTTCCTGAAATAACTTCACTTACATCTCTGACCAGTCCGACTTTGTGGGCAATATGTCCGGCCACTTCTTTGCTGTCTCCGGTGATCATTTTTATTTGAATGCCGAGTTTCTTGGCCGTTTGAATCGCTTCTTTTGCCGTTTCTTTCAAAGGATCAATAAAACAAAAATATCCCAAAAATGTCATATTCTCTTCGCTTTTTTCCGAATATTCTCCTTTTAATTCTTTAAAGGAAATGGCCAAAATTCTTTTTCCTTCGCGGCCATGATCTTCAATTTCTTTCTGTATTTCTTTTTTTTCTTTTCCATATTCAAATTCCGATGATAAATCCAAAATAACTTCCGGCGCGCCTCTGACAATGAGAAAGCGTTTGCCTTCTGTGTCTTCCACTACCATGGTGTTTCTTAAACGTTCTGATTCAAAAGGAATAAATGAAACTTTTTTGAAATTTTTTAAATTTAAACGAACACTTGGAGAAGATTTTTCGTAAAGAGAAAGATCGAATGCGTTCAAACTGTTTTGAGCGCCGTCTTCAATGTAATGAGAAGCGAGAAGGCCGTAAAGAAAAAGTTTTTCTTGATCTTGAGCGAAAATTTCTTCAAGTTCAAGCTTGTTCTTGGTTAAAGTGCCGGTTTTATCAGTGCATAAAATTTCAATATTTCCTAAATCTTCAACTGCTGAAAGTCTTTTAACAACCACTTTTTCTTTGGCTAATCTCAACGCTCCGCTGGAAAAAGAAAAAGTGATAATCAACGGCAGGGCTTCGGGAATAATGCTGACTATCAAGGCAATGGAAAAAATCAAAAAATCAAAAATATTCTTCGTTCCCTTAATCATCAAATTAGCCAAGAAAATAAAAAGAACAGCCGTTATGACTGTTCTCAATATAATTTTATAAAATTTTAAAATATCTTTTTCAAAAACGCTTTCCCGCGTTATGCCTGAAACCAATTTCGTGATTTCGCCAAAAGCGGTTTGTTTGCCCGTACCCACCACTATCCCCTCTGCCTCGCCGGAAGAAACCGAAGTTCCGGCAAAAATAATATTTTTTGCTTCAAAAACTTCTTTGGTTTCCGTTGAAAGAGGATTTAAAATTTTACCTAGATGAATTGACTCGCCGCTCAAAACCGATTCGTCAACCAAGAAATCGTCTGTTTCCAAAACTCTCAAATCAGCCGGAACAATGCTGCCAGTTTCAAGAAGAACTATGTCGCCCGGAACCAAATATTTTTTATCAATAACTTTTTCCATTCCGTCTCGGCGAACCCTCACTTTGGACGGAATAAACTTTTGCAAAAGAGAAATGGCTTTTTGAGCTTTCGCTTCTTGAAAAAATCCGAAAGAAACATTGATAAAAATAAAAACAAAAAGAACCAAAGCATCAACTTTTTCGCCAACCGCAAGAGCGATCAGTCCGGCAATAAAAAGCAAATAAAAAAATGGTGACTTAAATTGTCTTAAAAAAATATCAAACAAACCGTTTTCTTTGGCTTTTAATTCGTTAAAACCATAAGTTTTTAATCGACTCTCCGCTTCTTGATCGGAAATTCCATTTTGGCCGGTTTTCAACGCCTCAAAAGTTTCTTGAATATTTTTAATTGTATATTGGGAAAAATTCATTTTTTCACTTTAATAAAAGAAGAGATAAAACTAATAAACCTAAAACTATTCTATAATATCCGAACGGCGTAAAATTTTTTCGCTGAATATATTTTATCAAAAAAGCTATGACTGCCCAAGCTACCAAAAATGAAACAATAAATCCGGTTAAAAGAATAAAAATATCCATTCCGCTCATTGCCATTCCGTATTTTAACAAACTGTAACCTGAGGCGGCAACCATGGTTGGAATAGCCAAAAAGAAAGAAAACTGAACAGCCAACAAGCGCGAAGCGCCTAAAAGCATGGCGCCGATAATGGTCGCGGCCGAGCGCGACACGCCGGGAATCATCGCCAAACACTGAATCAAGCCGATTAACAGCGCAGTTTTATAACTCATTTTTGCCACTGAAAATATTTTACTTTCTTTTTTTCTTTTTTCAATAATAATCAGCAAAATACCGCCAATAATTAAAGCCAAAGAAACTGTAAATAAACCGAATAATTTTTTTTCAATAAAATCACCTAAAAGCGCACCCAAAATTATGGCCGGGATAACTCCGACAATCGTTTTTTTCCATAAATCAATAACTTCTGCTTGTTTTTCTTTATTATGGTTAAATGGCCATAATTGTTTTCTAAAATAAAAAATAACGGCGAAAATAGCGCCGAGCTGAATAACCACGTCAAACATTTTTGTAAAATCTTGGCTGAAATAAATCCAGCGATTAACGATAATAAGATGTCCGGTTGAAGAAATAGGCAAAAATTCCGTTATGCCTTCAACCACTCCCAAAATAATTGCTTTACAAAAATCAAACATATTTTTAAAATTTAATCTCTAATTTTTTCAGCTGCGTGGGTTCCGGCCGCGTAGCCGGTGCTCCAACAAATTTGAAGATTATATCCGCCGGTCGGACCGTCAAGATCCAAAATTTCACCGGCAAAAAATAAATTATCAATAATCTTGGATTTCATTGTTTTTGAATCAATTTCTTTCAAACTGACGCCGCCGCTGGTTGCAATCGCCTGGTCATATCCCATTAATCCCACCACTGACACTTTCATTTCTTTCAAAAGATGAACTAAAATTTTCCGCTCTTCTTTGGTAATGGCATGAATTTTCGTGTTGGCGATAATTCCCGATAATTTTATTACCACGCCGATCATTTTTTTGGGAACAAGCTGGGGCAAGTAATTTTCAAAATTTTTATTGGCGCTTTCCTGAAAATCTCTTTTTAATCGCTCATCAAGCTGCTTAAAATCAAGCGCCGGCTTAAAATCAATTTCAATTTCCACTTCTCCTTTTTTAAGAAGCTCCCCGATTTCCCTGCTCGCGTCAAGAATAATCGGGCCGCTTAATCCGAAATGAGTAAAAATCATTTCGCCGAAACGAGTGGCTTGTTTTTTATTATTTTGAAAAATATTAATCGCGACATTTTTTAAACTTAATCCTTGCAAATACTGAATCCAAGATTCATTTGTTCTGACCGGAACAAGTGTCGGATTTGTTTCAATAATGGTATGCCCCATTCTTTTCGCCCATTGATAACCGTCGCCTGTTGATCCGGTGGTCGGGTAAGATTTTCCGCCCACGGCGATGATATAATTGCGCGCCTGGACAAATCCGTCTTTTAATTTTATTTTTTCAATATGCTGATTTTCCAATTTAAAATCAAAAATTTCCGATCCATAAATAAATTTAACTTTGTTTTCTTTGAGATATCTTTGTAAAACTTTTAATACATCTTCCGCGCGGTCGGATGTCGGAAAAACTCTTTTGCCTCTTTCCGTTTTAAGCGGCAAGTTATGCGATTTGAAAAATTGCATTGTTTCTTCCGGACCGAAACAAGCCAATGATGAAAATAAAAATTTCCCGTTCGCGCCGATTTTTTTAATGAATTCGCGATTGTCCGGCTGATTTTGTGTCAGATTGCATCTGCCTTTGCCGGTCATAAGCAATTTTTTTCCGAGATTATTATTTTTTTCCAAAAGCACCACGCTGGCGCCCAATTCCGCCGCTCTTCCGGCTGCCATCATACCCGCCGGTCCGCCGCCGATAACCGCCACGTCAAATATTTCTATAGTTTCTTGCATAAAAAATTAAAATTAATATCTTCTGGGTTTATGAAATCTATATGATCGATAATCATCTCTGTTTTTTGGAGCTGTATTTTCCCGTCTTCTTGGCGCTTCTGTTTTTTGTTGCGTTAATCCTTTTCTCATTGGAGGAAGTTCCGGAGTTTTTGAAATGGGAATATTTTTCCTGACTAAACGTTCAATGTCCCGCAATTCTCCTCTTTGATATGGAGTGGCAAACGATATGGCGTGTCCGACCGCTCCGGCTCGCGCTGTTCGACCGATGCGATGCACATAATCCTCGCTATTTTCCGGCAGATCATAATTGATAACCAATTCAATGCCGACAACATCCACTCCGCGAGATGCGACATCAGTTGCGACCAATACTCTGTATTTACCGGTTTTAAATCCGGCAAGCGCTTCTCTGCGCTGACCGAGAGATCTGTTTGAATGAATTTCGTTCGCCGTATATCCCAAAGACTGAATTGATTCGTTTAATTTTTTCGCGCCGTGTTTTGTTCGCGTAAAAATAAGAACTGATCCTTTATATTGCGTCAATAATTTTTCCAATAATGGAAATTTATCTTGCTGCGGAATAATAAAAATTTCTTGCGTAACTTTGTCCACGGTTGTTCCGGTTGGCGCGACTTCAATTTGTATCGGAAGTTTCATATAGGTTTTCGCCATGGTCAAAATTTCAGCCGGCATAGTGGCGGAAAAAAGCATGGTTTGCCTTTCCGGAGAAATTGCCTGAAATATTGTTTTTATTTGCGGCGCAAAACCCATGTCCAACATTCGGTCAGCTTCATCCAAAACCGCAATGACTACATTATTAAGCCGAACTGTTCTTTGCTGAAGATGATCATTTAAACGGCCGGGTGTGGCGATAATAATATGAGGATTTCTGTTTAAAGCGCGGATTTGCGCGCCCATTGGCGCTCCGCCAATTACTACGGCTGTTCTTAATCCAACCGCTGCGCCTACTTTATACAATGCTTCATCAACCTGCAAGGCAAGTTCGCGAGTCGGCAAAACAATAAGTCCGCAACCTTTTATTTGGTTAAGCCGTTGAATCATCGGCAATCCGAAAGCAAGCGTTTTTCCGGTTCCGGTTTGAGCAATACCGACCACATCTTTTCCTTCAAGAGCGGTTGGAATGGTTTTTTGCTGAATCGGCGTCGGGACAGTAAGATTTAATTTCAGAAGACTGTTATAAAGCGCCGGAGCAATACCGAGTTCCGCGAAATTTTGGACTGCAGTTTGTTGCGAATTTTGAGTCATAAAATATGATGTTTAGTATGTTTAATTAATAAGATTGAAATAAATTTATTTTTTAACAGCAAATATTTTTTTAAAAATTTTACAATGATAAACTGAAAAAATTAGAGAAATACACATAACCACCAAATATGCGGGAAAAGCGCATGACGAAAAATTCCAAATTTTTATTGCTGCAAAACTTGTAAGCGCATTGAATAATCCCGTAGTGTAAGCCGTAACAGTTTCTGTTTCCGGATATTTCCATGATTTTACCAAAGTGGGAATTCCCGCAAATCCATCACTTGCTATTGCAAATATAATCGCGATAATCGGTTCTTTAGTTATACCCCAAAAAATAAGCGCCAATATTGAACAAAGACCGCAAAGATAATCAAATTTTTCCAATTTCCAATACGATTTTTTATTTACAAAAGAAGCGATAAAAACCAATAGAGGGCCGAATCCGGCCATAAAAACCGGCAAAACAGACCATCTTACTCCATCTGAAAGCGCCGCAAAAGTTGCTATCAATGGAGCAACCGACCACATCAGCCAAGTAACTTTATTTGGTTTGGTATTCCCTTTTAAAGTTTCTTTTATATACGAAACTACTCCTGATAATTGAACCGCCGCTCCGACGAAAACTAAATATTGCAACATAATTTATTTTATTAAATTTTTACTTGATAATCGTTGCTAGAAAATTATTATATTTCAATACTTTCTCCATTTTTAAGAATTTGAACTTTAATGTCAGACCCTTTCATTTCTTCTAAAAATTTATTTGGATCCATGGGATGCCGAGGGCTGTCATAATGTATCGGAATGGCCATTTTAGGATTTATTTCTTTAACAAAAACTGTTGCCTCCATAGGCCCCATTGTTATCCAATCATTAGATATGGGGACTAAAACAATGTCGGCATAAGGTTTCTCTTTAAAATATAAAGTATCCGAACAATGATATATGCTTTGTTTTTCTTGAATTAAAAAACCGATAGTTTCTTCCGGATCAACAGGCATGTCGGGATTCACACCGTGGTTTGCTTTAACGGCTGTAATAGTAATATTATCTAATTTTTTAATTTGACCGGGTTCAAAAATTTCAACAGGAATATTTTTCTCGGATAAAATTTTACCAACCCATTTGCTGCCGATAATCATTGGTTGATTATTTTTACAAATAATTTCCACTGCTTCGGGCAAACAGTGGTCATGATGTCCATGCGTTAATAAAAGAATATCTATATTTCCCCAATCTTCGGGTTTAAAATCTCCGTCATAGCAAAATTTACCCGGATCAATGAGAATTTTTTTATTTTCTAATTCAATTAATACGCAAGATTGCGCATATTTTGTAATTTTCATAATAAATTATTTAAATTTAAATTTTTTACGCACAGCTAAAATCAATAAGCCGTATTTTTCAATATCTTTCTTTTTATAAAATTTATTAAGTTCTTTAGTGTTTAGTTTATACAAAACTTCGCATTCAACTTTCCTGCCCGTAATATTTTTTGTTTTATCTTTTTGCTCAACCAAAACGATAGTATCGCCTGATTTGCATTTAAAATCAGCCAATCTCACTTCAAATCTTTTTCTGCCGTCAATTATAGCTTCAAAATATTTTTGCTGGACATTCTTTTTAATTTTCATAATTCCACTATTTGGACAATAATTTATTGTCATTGGAAAATTTTTTAATATTCTTGATATAAAAATTATCGTCAATTCTCATATCTCTCTTAATTTTCTTCAATCTGTTTATTTCAGATTTTGACAAAGGCATTGTTCCTTTATATTTGACCTGAATGGGACACTCGGGAATTTCATTGAAAAAACCGGCTCCTTTTTTTGGATAATAATCAAAAGGATAAAGACGGCATATTAATGGCCTAAAGTTGTGAATCGAACAAACGCCTAATTTATTTAAAAATACGCAAGCGCCATTTTTCTTCTTTTTCATTCTTAAAAGCCTGTGATCCAATAACATTTTTCGATAACTTTTTTCAATATTTTTTTTAATGGCCGATGATGTTAGTTTTGAAAAATCCAAAAATTCTGAAAAATCTTTTCCTGTTTTCTTCTTTATTTTTATGGCATCTAAAATGCCGATAAAAATAATGCCTTCTTCGTCATCTTTCAAACAGCAGCAATTATCTTTGCATTTGGAGCAAAATTTCAAATAATTCATAGATTATGGTTATATCAATTAATAAAAAAAATTATTTAACAACACAATTTTTATAAATCTCCATGGTTAATTTTCCCGCTTCTTCCATATTTTTACCCAAAGCGATAAAACCGTGATTTTTCATGATTAAAAAATTATTATTTTTTAAAATTTCCAGCACGCTTTTTACCAGCCCAACAGAGCCATAAGGCATCTGTTTTTTTGTTGTTGGAATTTTTAATCTCTTGGCCTGCGATAATATTTCCGGTCCATGGCCGTGAAAAATCGCGCCCACATCTTTTCTTTTATTGTAAATCGCCCAATGCATTATGCTTTCGGAAGAGGGTTCTTTTATTCCCATTGCGTAAACTTTTTTCTTTTTTAAATCGCAAGCGCAAACTTTGACAAAACACTCTGGTTTTAAATTGCTTTTTAATCCGATTCGCGAGCCGGTAATTATAAATTGGTCTGTTTTTGGTTTTAATCTGAAACTTAAATTTCCGCAAGAACCGTTTTCGTAAGGCGGAGCGAAATTATATTTGTCAAAAATTTTGCACCAATATTTCAAGCGCTGAATTTTTGGATTTCTCGGCGCTTCTTTTTTTAAATTTTCAACATTAAATTTTATTCCGCGATATTTTTCCATAATTTACGACAAGAGTTTTTTAATTTCTTTTTGGGTCGGTTTAATAATTCCTTTTTCAGTAATTATCGCCGTAATATATTTTGCCGGCGTCACATCAAAAGCAGGATTATAAGCCTTCGAACCGCGAGAACAAACCCGAATCTTTTTTATTTTATTGTCATCAGTCAAACCGGTTTGGAATAAAACTTCGTCCTCGCTTCTTTCTTCAATCGGAATATTTTTGCCTGACGGACAATTAATATCAAAAGTGGAAATCGGCGCGGCGACATAAAAAGGTATGTTAAATTCCTTGGCCGCAATCGCTTTTTCAAAAGTGCCGATTTTATTGGCCGTATCTCCGTTTCTGGCGATTCTGTCCGCTCCGACAATCATTAAATCAATCTTGCCTTGAGACATTAAAAACGCGCCGGCATTGTCAGGTATGATCACGTGCGGTACGCCTTCATTTTTAAGTTCCCAAGCGGTCAATTTCGCGCCTTGATTTCTGGGACGCGTTTCATCAACATAAACAAAAATTTTTTTCTTTTTGCGATGAGCGATATAAATGGCGGCCAAAGCCGTGCCATAATCCACCAAGGCGATCCAACCGGTATTGCAGTGGGTTTCAATATTTGAATTGTTTTTTATCAAACTATTGCCGTATTCCCCGATCTTTTTTCCCGCTTGAATATAAAAATCAGCAATGGCTTGGGCTTCTTTGACCGCGGCTTGAACCGGTGTTTTTGAATTTTTTCCAACAAAAAATACTTTTTCCGTGGCATTAAACAAATCGCGGGCCGTCGGTCGGGTTGATTCAATGTCTTTTTTGGCTTTTTCAATATATTTCCAAAAGGATTTTTTCGGAGCTTCCAAAAAAGCTTGAGCCATGGCAAAACCGGCGGTTGCGCCGATTGAACCGGCTCCTCGGGTAATCATATCTTTAATCGCTTTACAAGTTTGGAGATAATTTTTTGATTTTAAAATTTTAAAATCAAAAGGCAGCAAATTTTGTTTTATTAAATAAACATTTTTGCCTTTCATCCAAACAGCGCGATAATGTTTTTTGCCTACTTTCATTGTTATATTAATTTATGAAAAATAAAACGGAGGCGAGAGGATTCGAACCTCTGATACCCTTACGGGTATAGCAGTTTTCGAAACTGCCGCTTTCGACCACTCAGCCACGCCTCCCTAGATTCTTACATTTTATACTTATTTTCCCTGTTCGTCAAAATAAACAGGGGCCGATGACTTCTCCATCAAGGACCCCTATTGATCTTTATTTTAAATCTAATGACATGACTTCCACTAGCTTTGGATTAGACGGAACCAACGTAAATGGCCCTTTCTTTTCCTCATACTCTCTCTTGACTCCACGCCACTGTTTATTCGCTTCTCTAAGCGCTTTTGCCTGTGTCGTGGACTTGAGCCCTATTTTCATTATGTTCCCATCCCAATTCTGTGTATATTGTAAAAAATACTCTCCTTTCATGATTCCTCCTTTTTTCTAATTATTTTTGATAATATCAAATTTTAGACAAATTGTCAAGCCGATAATCAACCAAAATAAAATTGACAAATCATTTTTAAAATAAGGAGTATCTACCAAGCCGTGAATTAATATCGTTACAATAGAAGCCAAAAGCGCAAGAATTAATATTTGGTTATCTTTTTCCAGGTCTAAATTTCTAATTTCTAATTTCAAATTTCTAAATAATTCCCTAAATCCCAATTTAAAAAACTGAAAAATAATAATTAGAAAAATAGTCAAACCGGCCAAGCCCAGTTCGCACCAAAGAGCTAAAAATAAATTATGCGGATAAGGGTGGGTTTCCACTGAAATTAATTGATGCGTTATCGGATCGTAAAATCTGGCTTGATATTGAGGAATTAAATTTTGATAGCCGTCTAGGCCCACGCCTAAAATCGGATTGGTTTTAATTAAAGAAATCGCGCCTTGCCAAATATTAACTCTTAATTGTCCGGAAAGATTCTGAAAAGTCGCCTCTTGCCAAACATAATTTCGCGCGACCGGCAATAATTTAATAATCAATAATAAAATAATTAAAGCAATGGTTGTCCATTTTCTGCTTGATTTATGAATAAGTCCTATAAAAATTAAGCCGGCTAAAACTCCCAAAATCGCCCCATTAGAACGCGCCAAAATTATCGCCGCGAGTGATAATACAAATATCAAACTATAAGCTATAAACCATAAACATTTTTTGCGATTTGCGATTATTTGTCCAAAAGTCAGCACAATAATCGGACCCAAATACAATCCTAAAAAATTTGATTGAGGAAACGGGCCGGTTGCCCGCCAAATTTTCGGCGCATTCCAAACTTCCGTACTCATCATGCCGCCGAAATGAAAAATCTTTTGGCAAATCGCCCAAACAGAACAATAAAGGGCAGAAAAAATCAGCGCATTTAAAATTAAATTTAAATCTTTTTTCTCTCGCACCAAAGACACAAAAACTATCAGCAGTAAAATCGGTTCAACAAAATATGCTTTCCAAATCCCGGCTGCTTCACGCAAATTCGGAGCAATAAACATCGCCAAAGTTGAAATAATCAACCAAATTAAAATTATCCATTTCCAATTGCCCAATTTTTGAATTGTCTGTTTTAGCGACCGATATTTTATCAGCCAAACAACAAATAAAATTAAAATCATTACTTCCAATAAAGTCATCGGTAGGCCAAAAATCTGAAATCTGATTTGATAAGCCGGTAGAACAGCACAAATTAAAACTAAAAAATAAATATACATAAAAAATTATTTCAAATTCGCAATTTCTTTAATGGTTTGAGAAGAAATTGTTTTTAAAAAATAAAGCGCGGCAAAATATATTATTATTGCCACGAAAATCAAAAAGAATAAATTTTGACCGCTTAAAATCAACAGAAAAAATCCCATAATCAAGCTGGCCAGAAGCGATTTTGAACCGATTTTAAAATTTGGTAAAAATTTTGTTGTCTTATAAATAATCCAGAAAGATAAGACAGTAGTCAATAATTCGGCGACAATCGTCATATACGCCGCGCCGTAATAAGAATATTGAGGAATAAAAATAAGATAACCGATTAAGCCAACTAGAGCGGAAATAAAATAAAAAGGAAGCATTAATTTTTGTTTTTCTATGGCAACCACGGCATAAGTTGACAAAGTTCCCAAGAAAATCAAACCGGTTGCCCAAATTAAAATTCTGAGCGGTGGCGCGGAAACAAGAAAATCAGCACCGGCAATAAACATCATCAAAGGCGCGGCCAAACACATTGTTCCGATAATGAGCGGCCAAATAATGACCATAAAAAAATCAAAAGATTTTTGAAAAATCATTTTAAAGGATTCAAGATTTTTATCAGCCCAAGAACGGCTTAAATAAGGCATAATCAACCCGACAAAAATCGGCGGGAACAAAATTAAAGTTTCCAAAATCCGATAAGATGCGCCATAAATACCGACATCGTTCTGTGATTGAAATAAAGAAAGAATAATCGTATCGCCCTTGAAATAAACTGTTGTCAAAATCATTGAAAGAGCGACCGGCCAAGATTTTTTAAAAATATTCAAATGGGCATGAAAATCGGGCAATAAAGATATTTTAATTTGCTGTCCCAAAAAGCGGTAAAGAACATAAAATTCAACCAAACTGGAAAAAATAAGAGCGACTAAAATTCCGATCAAATTAGTTTTTAATAAAATAGCCGATTCAGTTAAAATCAATAAAACCAAACGGCCGGCAATTTCCGCAAAAACCACTTTTTTAATTTGCATTTTGGTCTGGAAAAAACCGGTCAACAACTGACTTAAAGAAGTGAAAATATAACTGAAAACAGTAATGAATATTCCGATTTTTATCAAACCGGAATATTGAGGAATCAATAAGGCAATCAACGGAGCAATAAATAAAAGAACAATACTGGAAATTAAACGAAAACTGAAAAAATCGCTGATTACTTTTTTTTCGTCGGTTTTAGGCGCGGAAAGTATTTGAATAAAAACCAAATATAAACCAAGATTGGCAAAAATGGCAAAAACTTGAAGAAATGAAGTCACGGTCGTGAATTGACCAAATCCTTCTGTGCCCAAATAGTGAGTAATCATGCTGAAAATAATCAGACTCAAAAAAAGGCTGATTATTTTACCGACCAAATGGACAAATGTATTTTTACTGACTAAACTGGTTAAGCTCATATTTAATTAAATTATATCAAAAAATAGCAATTTGGCAATTGTCCTCGCTGTCAGCGTGTATGGGATTGACTAATTTTAGTTTTTTGTTAGAATATACGATATGCGAAAGATTTTTTATTCAAAAATTATTTTTATTTTCTGGCTGTTGCCTGCCTTGTCTTTGGCTTTTCCAAATCAAACTTTCGCTCAATCGGATTATCAAGCTCAAAGATTACAACAAAGTTCAGCCGGCATACCGGAAGTAATCACAAGCGGAACCGTAGATTATTGGGTTAAATTTAAAAATATTGGCAAAATGTACTGGAGCGGTACCGGCACGCAATTTTTAACCTTACGAACTGTTTCCGGAATGAAAAGTAAATTTGCTTATCCGACTTGGTATGACAATAACGCGCCAAATCGAATCAATTCAATTTCAACAGTTGATCCTCAGGGAGAAATAACTTTTAATTTTACTCTTTCGGCGCCTGATCAGCCCGGTTTATATTGGGAAAAATTCAATCTTTTTGCCGGCAACACCTTGATTCCCGGCGGAGAAATTGAAATTCCTTTAAAAGTAATCCCTTCATCTTCAACTCCTGCTCCCACACCCGTGCCAACTCCTACACCGACACCAACACCAACGCCAACGCCCGCTCCGACAACAAAAACTTTCTGGCAAAGCATTCCATCTGAAATAACCATTGCCACTCAACCTCTTTTTCAATGCGCATCTGAAGGGCCGGATATAAGAGTCGGTTTGCTTTATTTAGAAGAAAAAGAAAAAAAAGATTATTTACCTTTTAAAATTTCAACTCTTAATAAAAAAGTTTATCAACTTCTTGACCAAAATAATAAACTTTTAATTCGCGTCAGCGACGGCGGAATTATGGAAGTGGATTTTGATTTTAAACTTAAACGCTATTTTATTCTTGACGATAAAGGGAAAAGATTAATGATGCTGGATTCTTTCGTAAAATTTCAAGGAGACGATTCAACAATTTTTAAAATTCAAAGTTGGCAAAACGGACCATTTTGGGATGGCGGAGAAAATGATAATGAATTTCGAGGTGATATGGAAATACAATATAATGCCTCAACTCAACGGCTTTGGTTAATTAACCAATTGCCGATGGAAGATTATTTAAAAGGATTAGGCGAAGCGGGTGATTCTTCTCCGATAGAATTTTTAAAAGCTCAAGCAATTGCCGCCAGAACTTATGCCACCTCCAGATATATCAGTCCAAAGTATACCAATACGCCTGATGGAGATTCGTTATTTACTGTACGATCCACTCAGGCTGACCAGGTTTATCGAGGTTATCAACGCGAATTAAGAATGACCAATACTTTAACCGCTTTAATTGCGACTCAAGGCGTAGTGGCAACTTATCAAAATAATCCAATTTCAGCTTATTATTTCGCTCAAAGCGACGGACGAACCAGATCATCTGTTGAAGCGGTAATGACCGCGGCACCTGTGGATTATTTAGTTTCTAAAATAGATCCGCCCGGTCAAGGAAAAACTTTATTGGGCCATGGCGTGGGCATGCCTCAACGCAGCGCAATTGTGGCCGCCAATCAAGGCGCAAATTTTTCTCAAATTTTAAAATATTATTACACCGGAATTGATTTGACTAAAATATATTAAAAATCGGGCTGTAGTATACCGGTAGTACGTCTGCTTTGGGAGCAGATAGACTGGGTTCGATTCCCAGCAGCCCGATAAAAAAAATATGGGAAAACCAAAATTCGGAGAACAATTTCCAATTGACAGCACCAATCGTTTGGATGTTTTAAAAAATCAGGATTTGCCTGAATATATTGATTTCAGCCGAGAGGTTAGATTAAAATTGAAAGAATCAATTGAAAAAGATGGTTGGCCCGAATGTCCGAAAAATATTGAAAGTATTGATAAATTTTTTGATCTGGCAAAAAATACCGTTAATGAACGATGGAAAGATTTTGTTTTTTCCGCCTTGCAAGATAAATCAGCCGAATGGGCGAATAAAATTCCCGAGAACAAAGAATATAAGGAAATAAAAAAAATTCTTTCCGACCCCAACAAACTTGATGAGAATTTAGCCTTAAAACAATTTGAAATACTTGAACCTTTAAGAGAAATTATCCCTGAAGCTTGGCGGACACTGGTATTAGCTTCTTCGGAACAACAATTAGCGGCCATTGTTCTATCAAGAGAGTGGTCAAAAAAATTGACTGATGAAAATTTTTCAAAAATGGGCATTAACAAATCGGAGTTGGATTTATTTCTTGACGCAGCCGGAATCTTGGGAAAATATTTTGACCAAGCTTATGTTAAACAAATAGAATTGGCTGACGCGCCGGGCGGAAAAGAAGAAACTTCATTAAAAAACATTGATGGCGCCGAGCGCGTTTACGATATCTATAATTCTAAAAAAGATAAAGGTATTGACTTAAAACCATATTGCGATGTTTTCCCTTTTGAATGGCCGAAAATAGTAAGCAGATTCCAAGTTTTGGCCGAAAAAACTGATCAACTTTTGCAAGAAGGAAAAATTCCCGAAACCTATAAAAAATTACCCGCTTATTTAAAAAATTTAGCCGATGTTTACGGCTCTGATAATATTGACATTAAAGAACTTAATAAAAAATGGGAAAAACTAAGCCGACAAGGCATGGAATTATCCGAATCAGGCTGTCCAATAATGTTGTTATCCCAAGGGGCTGCATCAGTAACCGGAGATGCCGGCAAAGTTGATGTTGAAATTCGCTTAGGATTTAAAACCAAGGAAACTATTAAACTGGAAAAAATATTTGAAGAATTCCAAAACATTGCTCAAAAGATGGTTAATGATAATCAAGATAAATTAAAAAAACCATATAAAGTACCAAAAATGGTCTTGAATATTCAGCCTTTTGCTTTTGGCCCGAATCTTTATAGTATGACCCAGGGCGAAAGTGGAGACGGAACAATGGTTTCTCATATTAACACGATTAGAGAAGCAACTCATTTTAAAGACCTTCCTCTTCTGAAAAAAATATTTCCTTCTATAGATATAAATCCTGATCAATATGAAAGAGCAGCGGTTATTGAAACGGTTGCCCACGAATTTGGCCATACTATACTTTCAGAAGAAGATGATAAAGTTCTTAAGCGAGTTGGAACAAGGACGGTTACTGAAATATTGAATGAATCAAAGGCGGAAACAATGGGCATGAATGTAATAAAACAAAGTTCCAATCCTGAAATAAATTTAAAAACACAATTTTGGGCAAAAATCGGCGTTATTTGTAATTATTTGGCTAATTCTTCTTCTAAAGCTGGCAGTGGCGGCGAACGTTATTATTACTCCGGCATAACTATGATTTCAAAACTTTTAGCCGAAGGAATAATTAAAGAAAAAAATAAAGGATATGATGAAACTATTAATTTTTCAAAAGGCATTGAAATCATCAGTGAAATGGGAATAAATATTTTAGACAAATTTCATGGCAATTCCGATCAAACTCCGCAAGAAATACAAGAACATATAAAAGAATATATCAAAGAAATAAAAGCAAAAGAAAAAGACGGACAAGTAAAACATTTTCTGGAAATGCTCAAAGCTTAATACTTTGGCGGGTATCGTATAACGGTATTACCACAGCTTTCCAAGCTGTTGACAGGGGTCCGACTCCCCTTACCCGCTCCACCACCAGAATGGCAATAAATGCTTGTTATGTATTTTTGAAAAAAATTAGATTATAAAGAAAACAAATATAGATTTATTTATTAGAAGCAATGATTTCGCATTTATAAAAAATACATTGCCGTTCAGGTGGTGGAGCCCGCTCCAAATAAAAAATCAGGCGTTTTTATCGCCTGATTTTTTATTTTTAAATACTTTTTATAAATCCTTGGTTGATCTCAAAACTTTTATTCCTTGATTTCTGGATATTAAAGACAAAATTCTGTCTTCAGAAATAACCACCAATTTATTTTCAATTTTTTTGCGCCTGAGTAAAAAAATGGCTGCGGCTAAAATTCTCAAATCCGTACTGCCGACCAAATCACCCAAGCTCATTTCCGGATCAAATTTTTGACTTCTCTTTTTTAAGAGAGCTTGCAATTCTTTTTTAATTTCCGGATCCAAATCATCAACTTTTCTTCTGCTGATCCATCCCACAATTCCTGTTCCTCGCGAAGAGATGATTTTCCAATAATGTTTGGCTAACATTTTAGTCATAACAACCTCAGCTCTTTGCGCCGCTTCTTTGGTTTTTTTGATAAGAATTTCCGATTTTAACGGCGTTTTAGCAACCAAGCAATCTTCTTTATCAGGTTCTTCAACACAAACAAGTTCCGGATTAACCATTCTTCCGATTTGCTGCCAGACAGAACGCGGAACCCAAATATTCTTTAAGCAAGCCAATCTTTCTATTTCGCGGCTGCTTAAAAGCGCACAAGTATCAACGACAATATGGATTTGCTTGTATTTTAAAGCCCAAATTTTAAAATAAAATCTTTTTATTATTCTGATGGGGGTCCATCGGCCGATAGTTCTGAATAAATATTTTTTCTTTTTTTGATATAACATAAATTACTCTTTTTTTAATTCCTCCCTTATATTTTTCATTAAATTCAAATAAAAATAAAGGTTATGAATTGTAGTTAATCTTTGGCCAAGCGGTTCGTTGGTCATAAACAAATGTCTGAGATAAGCGCGTGAGAAATTCTGGCAAGTATAACATTCGCAATGGGAATCAATCGGTTTAATGTCGTCTTTGTATTTTGAATTGGTAATGTGAATTTCCTGATAGAAATTTTTTTCGGTCATCAGAGATTTATTATTAGTCATCACATAAAGCAAACCGTGTCTGGCATTCCGCGTCGGGATAACGCAATCAAACATATCTATTCCCGCTTTTACGGCTTGGACAATTTGCTCAGGCTTTCCGGCTCCCATTAAATAACGCGCTTTATTCTCCGGCAGTTCCGCTTCCACTAATTTTATCATTTTAAAAGTATCTTTTATCGGTTCACCAACCATAAATCCGCCCAAAGCATATCCGTCAAAATTTAATTTCACCAAATCTTTGGCGCTTTTAAGACGCAAATCTTTGAAAATCGATCCTTGGATAATGCCGAAAATCAACGGTTTAACGCGATTTTTTTTGAAAATTTTATCAAAAGCTGTCCTAGAACTTTGAGCCCAATTCGTTGTTCTGATAACTGCCCGGCTCGCTTCATCATAACTGGCCGGATAAGGAGCGCATTCATCTAAAACCATCATAATATCCGAACCCAATATTTTTTGGATTTCAACCGCTTTTTCCGGAGTTAAAAAAATTTTTTTACCGTCAAATTCAGATTGAAATTCCACTCCTTGATCTTTAATTTTTCTGTTTTTTTCCAAAGAAAAAACTTGATATCCCCCGCTGTCAGTCAGAATCGGTTTTTCCCAGTGCATAAATTTATGCAGCCCGTCGGATTTTTTGATAATTTCCAATCCCGGCCGCAAAAATAAATGATAAGTATTTGAAAGAATAATTTGAGCGCCCAAATTTTCCAATTCTTCGGGAATCAAACCTTTAACCGCGGCTCGAGTGGCAATGGGCATAAAAAATGGAGTATCAATGACGCCGTGCGCGGTTGTTAATTTTCCTAACCGAGCTTGAGATTGATTTGATTTTTTTATCAATTTAAACATAGTTTAGCTTTTTAGGAATTACCTGCCCGCCATATGCCTAATGTCATATTTAGGTTTAATAAATAAAGTTATAAAATTAATTTATGTTCTAAATTAATTAATTTAGACAGGCCTTGGCAGGCGGGGCTTATTAGCTTCTTGGCCCTAAAAAGCTAATAAGCTACAAGCTAAGAAGCTACTTCAGGTGCCATCGATAAAACTTTTTAATAATATTCTGAGCGGCTAAAAAACTTTTTTCGTCAAAATGCCAATTTTCCAAATAATCAAAATTTTTATATAAAAGATTATGTAAAATTTCCAAAACTTTTGAATTGATTTTTACGGCTGATATTCGATTCTCTCTGCATTTAAAGCAGCAAATTCCGCCTTTCTCAAAATCAAAATAAATATTTTCTCCCAATAATTTGGCATCTTTGCGGCACTCAAAGCATTGTTTTATTTCCGGACGATAACCCAATAGAGATAATAACTTGATCAGGCAAGCATAATAAATAATTTGAACTTTTTTCGGGTCAATTTGGTCAATTTTCTCCAAAAATCTTATCAATAAAACGGAAATTTTCTGATCGGGTCTGTGAAGATTTATCAGAACACTTATCCGCCGAAATAAATTGGTAGCGTGAATTATTTTTTTATAATCACTACTGACGCCTTTAAAATATCTTTTAACTTCTCCTCCGATTAAATGATAAAAACTTTTACCCGGCGCGACAACCAATTCCAATAAGGCAAACGGCGAGACAAAAGGATTTAACTTGCTCTTTATCTTGCGCGCTCCCCGTACTAAAATTTCAACCTTACCCAATTCTTGGGAATAAAAAATTAAAACACGGTCGTTCTCCCGAAAATTTTGAGATTCCAGAATAATTCCATTAAGATGAGAAGTCATTTTTTTAATTTAATTTTCCGCTAAAACCAAAGCAATAGACATTTTATTTCCATCAATGTCAAATTCTTTTTGAATTAAAGATTGTTCCGGAATTTTTTTAAAAATATTCTTACTGGCGGTTTTTTCTTTCAGAAGATCAGCAAAATCATTCATTACTTCTTCAAGATCCACAAAAGAAGTTTGATAATAAATATCAACTTGGTCTTTCTGCGTTAAACCTGATTCTTTCCGCAGAGAATTAATATTTCTGGTTAACTCCCGCGCCAATCCTTCTTTTTTCAACTCCGGAGTGATATTTATTTCGAGAGATAATTTGATTTCTGAGTCTTCATTTGTCTGCCAACCATCTCCTTGTGGCAAATTTTCCACAAAATTAATTTCTTTCAGATTAACTTCATTTTTAATCAAATCAATCAAACCTTGATTAATAAATGGTTTAATTTTTATGGAAAGTGTTTTAAGCGGCTGGCGAACCTTAATTTTCGCTTTTAATCTGAGATTGTGCGATATTTCGCAAATTTTTCTGACTATTTCCATTTCTTCCAATAATTTTTCTCCTTGTTTTATTAATTCTTCATCAACTGTCGGCCAATCATCCAAATGAACTGATTCTTTAATTTTTCCCTGAGTCAAATCAAGATATAATTTTTCAGCGCAAAATGGCGTAAACGGAGCCAATAATTTTGTTAAATTCAATAAGACATAATAAAGAGTTTGGCTCGCCTCTTCCTGCTTGTCGGCAAAACGATCGCGAGAACGCCGCAAATACCATTGCGATAAATCAGTAATAAAAGCTTCAATGGCTCTGGTTGCTCCTGTTAAATCATACTTATCCATTTTCTGACCGGTTTCTTTAATTAATAAAGAAAATTTGGTCAGAATCCACTGATCAATAATATTTTCTGATTTTTTCAATTCTGCCAGATCAGAAACCTTTAAGCCGTAAGTATTATAAAATTCAAAAACATTCCAAAAAATCAAAAACATACGCTGAGTGGCTTTTTTAATTTCAGCCGGATCAAACGACTTGCTCTCGCTGGATTGATTGACAGTATATAAAAACCAGCGAATCGGATCAGCGCCATATTGGTTAACTGCATCCCAAGAAACAACATTGCCTTTTGATTTGGACATTTTTTCGCCCGCAGCATCCAAAACAAAATCAAGGCAAATCACATTTTTATAACTGGCGCCCTTATCAATCAAAGTTGAAATTGCCAAAAGCGAATAAAACCAGCCCCTGGTTTGATCCATTGCTTCGGAAATAAAATCAGCCGGATAGCTTTGGCCATTAGCCTGTTCTGAGCCTGTCGAAGGATCAATTTTTTCAACATTTTCAAAAGGATAATGCCATTGTGCAAAAGGCATAGAGCCTGAGTCAAACCAGCAATCCAGAACTTCCGGCACTCTTTTCATTTCTCCGCCGCAATCCGGACAAGACCAGGTTAATCCGTCAATTTGCGGCCGATGGGGATCAAAATTTTCTCCTAAATTTTTATTTGTTTTTTTAGCCAATTCTTCAAATGAGCCGACGCATTCGCGATGCTTGCATTTTTGACATTCCCAAATCGGCAAAGGCGTGCCCCAATATCTTTCGCGGGAAATCGCCCAATCTCTGATGTTTTTAAGCCATTCGCCGAATCTCCCCTCTTTGATGTGAGCCGGAACCCAATTGATAGTTTGACTGTTCTTAATTAAATTTTCTTTCACTTGAGGATCAGTAACTTTTATAAACCAAGACAGTTTGGCGTAATAAAGCAAAGGAGTTTTGCAGCGCCAACAAAAAGGATAATCATGATGAATTTTCTCAGTTTTAAGTAAAATTTTTCTGTTTTCCAAATCTTTAATAATCAAGGGATCGGCGTCTTTAACCCACATTCCGGCCCAAGGTTTAATTTCATTTTTCATTTTTCCATCAAGCTCCACTGTAACCAAAACGGGCAAATCATTTTTTTTGCCAACTTCCATATCCTCTTCGCCAAAAGCCGGTGCGATATGAACAATGCCCGTGCCGTCTTCTGTGGAAACAAAATCTCCATGAATGACAAACCAAGCCCGTTTTTCAGGTTTGATAAAATCAAAAAGCGGCTGATAATCAAGATTTAATAATTTCTCTCCCAAGAATTCTTCAACAACTTTATAATCTCCATCAATCACATTTAATCTGCTTTTTGCCAAAATCCAATATTCTCCATCTTTTGAAATTTTTACGTAATCAACACCTTTATTAATTGCCAAAGCAACATTGCCCGGCAAAGTCCAAGGCGTAGTTGTCCAAGCCAATAAATAGGTATTTTCCTGATTTGTAATTTTAAATTTTATATAAACCGAAGTTTCTTCAATATTTTGATAACCCTGAGCGACTTCATGAGAAGATAAGGCTGTGCCGCAGCGCGGACAACAAGGCACAACTTTATAATCCTGATAAAGCAATCCTTTGTTCCAAATTTTCGCCAAAATCCACCAAATGGTTTCAATATAAGATGAATCATAGGTTACATACGGATGCTTTAAATCCAGCCAAAAACCTATTCTTTCGGTCATTTTTTCCCACTCATCTTTGTATTTCCAAACATTTTCGCGGCATTTTTGATTAAATTTATCAATACCAAATTTTTCAATATCCGGTTTGCCGCTGATGCCTATTTCTTTTTCCACTTCAAGCTCAACCGGTAAACCTTGAGTATCCCAACCTGCTTTGCGATCAACGTGAAATCCTTGCATTGTTTTGTATCTTAAAACCGCGTCTTTGTAAAAACGCGTTAAAGCATGGCCGATATGCGGACGGCCATTGGCAGTTGGCGGACCTTCAAAAAAGACAAAATTGCCCTGAGGGGCTTTTTTTGACAAAGATTTATTAAAAATCTCTTTTTCTCGCCAAAATTTCAGAATTTCCTCTTCAATTTGTAAAAAATTTATTTGAGCCATATTAGATATAAAGTTTTAATAACTTAATTTTAACAGAAAAAAATAAAAAAGCAACCCCTTGACGAAAACCCAAAAATCTGCTTAAATAACAATAACCAAACGTGGATATATGTTTGGCGAAACGCAGTACCTTAAAAAAGGAGAGGAACAATGGATATAAGAAAAGAGGTAATAAAGTTAACTATGGATAGATTTGGAGTAGAAGAAATAGAGATCATAGATTGCGCCCGATTTGTAGACGACCTCGGGGGAGATGATATAGATATGCTTGAATTTATTGTGGATTTAGAAAAAAAATTCAACATAGAAATTACTGATGAAGGAGCTGAAAGATTAACAACGTTTGGCAGTGTAATCAAATATTTGGAGGAAAGGGGGATAAAATGAATATAAGCATAAAAGAAATCAAAGAAGAAATTAAAAAATTCATTTCCAATAATTTTTCGATTTCGGATAAAAAAATGCTGAATAATCCGCGATTAGTAAATGATCTCGGATTTAATGATATGGACTGCTCCGTAATATGTAATTACTTTGAAGAAAAATATGATATCGTTTTAAACAATGGAAAAAGTTCTGGTTATAATATTTACACTTTGGAGAGTTTGGCAAAAAACATTGTAGAAGAAGTAGAGGCATATCATACATAACAGTTAGAAAAGGGAGGAAAAATGTGTATAAGAAAAAAGGTGGTAGGGATTATTTTAAGAACATTTCCCGATAAGATAAATAATGAGAAACAAATTGAAGATAAAGCTAATCTCCTAAAGGACTTTGGTTTAGATTCTCTGGATATAGTGGAATTATCTGTGGCTTTAGAAAAAAAATTCAACATAGAAATTCCAGAAGAAAAGCTTACAACAGTGGGAAGCGTAATTGAATATTTTCAAAATCAAAATAAAAAAGGAGGTGGTTAAATTAAAAATCAAAAAATGGCGCTCTCAAAAACACAGAGCGTCATTTTTCTTTTATTAAATCTTTAAAATTAAATCACTTTCCCTTTTCCTTCGCCAATCGGATCGCCCTGTAAATTAGTATCAAGTGAAGGTTTCTGATCTTGAATTATATTACCGGTAAACCGGTCTTTTGCTTCCATTGTTATGGGATCGGTTAAAAATAATACTTGGCCCAAAGATGAAGAATCCGGTGTAATACTGACCTGAAAAGACGATTCTACAAAGGAATAAGATCCCCCTTGATAAGCATCTAATTGCGGAATTTGCCAATTTATTTCGCGAGTGGATTCGTCATAAGAAATTGAACCGTGACTGGCTTTCGTTTGCCCGAGCCAAGAAACTCCGGCCGGCAATTTAGTTTTAACTGAAATATTTTCCACCAGATTAACGGTATTTTTTAATTGCCAAAAAATCCAATAACGGGTTTCTTGACCGACTTGCGGCGGCAGCGGTCCCTGACCAATAGCCACATTTTCATCATCATAATAACGAGCCTCGGCGTTTAAATTGATGTTTGTATTTATTTTAACATTTATTTTAGGTCCTTCTATTTCAAATAACCTGGAAGCGTCTGCCAATTGTCCGTTTGCCAAAGACTGGATTTCAATTTTAGGCTGAGAACCGGCGTTAATAATCGCGTTAAGCTGCTTAATCGGCAAATTAAAACTTATTTTTCCGCTTGCACCGGGAACAATTTCCGCAAAATCAGGATTTATTTTTTTATCCCAAGAAATAATATATTCATTCAAAGAATTTGAGCTGATGTTGGAAGACCAAATTTTGGACTGAATAAG
The DNA here is from genome assembly GCA_028717225.1 of Patescibacteria group bacterium. Lineage (GTDB taxonomy): Bacteria > Patescibacteriota > Patescibacteriia > UBA2591 > JAQUPP01 > JAQUPP01. The sequence goes on along the minus strand of JAQUOF010000009.1, from coordinate 3,132 downwards.
CGGCGAGACGTTGTCCTCGCTGAAATATTGCCAAAAAGATTTTTTAAGTCCTATAAAATCAATATATGAAGCATTGGTTAATTTCAACTGAAGAACCAAATCTTTAATGGTTTTAAAACTGTTATTCTGATAAATCAAATTAATCGGCATTGTGCCTCCCCAACTAATGCTCTGTTCAGAATCTGCTTTTGAGGCCGCTTCCAAGGCAACACTTAAATCAAATTTTTGAACAAGAATTTTTTTATCTTCTGAAAATTGAGATAAAAATTGATCATTATTCAAAATTCCTGCTTCCATTTTAAAATTTAATGCTTCCAAAAGAGAATTTTTGGTATAACCGTCAATTTCCAATAATTTCGTTTCATTAGGGCCAAGATTGTCAATTGTCCACTTAATTTTATTTTCTGATTTTTGAGCTTCCGGACGAGATGTATCAACAATAAAATCCGGATCCGTATCAATACTCACTTGAAGAGAAGAAATATTTTCATTACTGATATTCTCAACCAACAATGAAGAAGTTAAAACTTCACTAAAATTATAAGTTTCGGGAATTTCCCATTTAATGCTAATGGTCGGTTTTAAAATAACGCTGTTGGAAAATTTTTTCTGAAAATCAGCGGAAAACCCGGAAAGGCGAAAATTCAATTTACCCTCAAATACGCCTTCTTCATTAGCCAGACCAAGCAACTTGCCTTTTAAATCAATTCTTTTCAATTCATCTTTGCTGATTTTGGGGAAAAGCCAAACGCAGCCGTGAACCAAAGTTTGATTGCATTCCGGCGCACTGGAAGCAAAAATAAATTTTTCGGGAAAATTCAAAACAACTTCCACGTTTTCCAAATCATTTTTTTCTTCATTTTTAACAAAAACAGAAAAAGTATTTTCCTGGCCGATTATTTGCTCATGGCTGTAATCCAGCCAAAATTTTACATCTTCATTGTCATTTTGCGTCTTGTGAGAATTAAAATAAAAAAAAGCGCCAATACTGGCCGCTAAAACCAAAATCAATAAAATAAAAAAGAAGCCAAAGGTGCTCGGCTTTTTTGATTTTGACCGATCCAGCTTCTTTGTTTTAAAAGAAGAATTTTCAGGCCTAAATTGCTCTAGGCCTGATAAATATCTTTTAGTCATAATTAAATTCTTATTTACCCAGCTTGTTGATAGCTACGATAACCTCTGAGTCTGCTCTAAGTTTTTGAGTGGAAACAATATGATCCCAATTAATTCTCATTTCACCGGTCGGACCGTAAACTTCGCTGCCGGCTTTAACAACCGTTAATTGTTGACTCGGCTGTTCTCCTTCTTTAGTTGCCGCTATCTGTTGCATCTGCAAATAATGAACATCTTTTAAAATCAACACTTTGCCATTATCTTTAACAACATGGCCAAAGTACATCTGGTTATTGTCGACATTCACCGCCTGCCAAGAAGTTTGTTTAACCGGAAGAATTGTTAATAATAACATAACCACAATTCCAATTAGAACAACAATTCCGGCAACCAATAAAATAATCCCCATTCGCCCGCTGGGTGATTTTTTATTACCCAAAATTTCAGAGCTTAATGTTTCTTGTGTAAATTCTGTCATAAATTTTTTATTAATTATTAATTTTATAAAATGCTAGCCTCTTTGTAAATCTTCAATGTCTCCTCGGCTGTCTTGTCCCAATTAAATTTTTGAGCGTATCGTTTCCCCTCTTCACTTAGTTTATCTCTTAATTCTTTATTGGTCAATAAACGATATAGAGCTTCATTAATTTGGGAAACATCGTATAAATCAACCAAGACCGCATGTCCACCGGCTGTTTCAGGCATAGCGGAAACATTTGAAGTGACAACCGGAATGCCATTGGCCATTGCTTCAAGAATTGACAAACCGAATCCTTCATAGAATGAAGGAAAAACAAAAACTTTGGCTCCTCCAAAAAGCGGATTAAGATCATCAGCGGCAATATATCCGGGCAAAATAATATCTTTTTTATATTTTGAAGCGGAAATTTTCTTTTCAATATCGTGAAATTTAAATCCTTTGGCGCCGGCCAAAACCAATTGAATATCAGGTAAAGAATTTGATTTCATTTTCTCTCTCAATCTTTCATAGGCCGAAATAATGCGGATAATATTTTTTCTTAAATCAAGAGTTCCCAAGAAAAGCAAATAATCTTTTTTAATGCCGTATTTAGATTTAATTTTTTGGATACTGTCTTCTGATTGTTTGTCAAAAAATCGTTCATCAAGGCCGTGAATAACCATCTTGATTTTATCAATAGAAGTTCCAAAGGTTTCGTGAATGTCTTTAGCCGTAGAATGGCTGGCGGTAATAATTTTTTTAGCGTCTTTAATGGCAGTTGGAATTTCCGTCTTTGACAAAACATTATGTTTATCCGAATAAAATTCCGGGAATTTATAAATCGCCAAATCATGAGCCGTCACCACGCACGGTTTTTTATAAGAAAAAGGCAAAGATAGGGTCGGAGAATGAAAAACATCAAGTTCTTCTTTATTTAAATAAGCACTAATTAAATAATTAGTGTATGATTTGGGCATTAATCTGGTGTATTGAACAAAAGGAAAAAATCTGATCAAAACATTGCTCTGCTTGAATTTGGCCAAGCGGCGTTTTTGAACCGAGCGGTCAAAAAATAAAACATAAGTATTTTTTTTATCTATTTTAAGCAAATGTCTGACCAATTGATAAGTGTAATGGCCGACTCCGCCGCCGATATTTTTTTCCGGATTTAAAATTGTTCTGCAATCAATGCCTATGCGCATAAAAATATAATATAATAATATTATAACACAATCACTTAAATTTAATATAGCATATTCTCATATTAAACTCAATATGCTACAATATTCTTATGATTCTCGCCACCAATAAAAAAGCCTATTTCAATTATGAAATTCTGGAAACCTTTGAAGCCGGAATTATTTTGACTGGACCGGAGGTTAAATCAGCAAAATACGGAAAAATCAATCTAACCGGCGGATATGTTTCAATCAACAGCCAGGGAATATTGGAATTAATCAATGTCCATATTTCGCCTTATCCGCCTGCTTTTAATGTTCAACAAAATTATAATCCGACTCACACTCGAAAATTACTGATTAAAAATAAAGAAATCAGAA
>JAQUOF010000008.1 GCA_028717225.1 Patescibacteria group bacterium | reverse complement strand
AAATCATCTTTTATCGCGCCGATTTTCACCAAAATCATTTTTCTTAAAAATTCAATCAAGTCGGTGATAAATTGTTCCAAATCAACGCCTTCGTCCAAAAGATGATTAACCATTTTAACCGCTTCCTGGCTGTTGTCATTGATTATCAAATCAATAAATTCAATGTGTAATTTTGTTTGAGTTGGCGGAATAACCAAACTCGCCTCTTCCATCGTAATTTCCTCGCCGCCTAAAGCCAAAATCTGACTCATCAAACTTTCCGCGTCGCGAACATAACCTTCTGACCGACGGGCAACAATTTTCAATATTTCATCGTCAATTTTTATTTTTTCCAATTTCATTATATTTTTCAACCGATTGAAAATTTTTTCAATCGGAACTTTTGTCAAATCAAATCTTTGACATCGCGAAATAATCGTTTCCGGCAATTTGTGGATTTCCGTGGTGGCAAGAATAAAAATAACGTAAGACGGCGGTTCCTCCAAAGTTTTTAACAGCGCGTTAAAAGCCGAAGTGGAAAGCATATGGCATTCATCAATGACAAACACTTTATATTTCCCGATAGTCGGTGGCAATCGGCTGTAAGCGATAATATTTTCTCTGACATTATCAACTCCTGTCTGCGAAGCGGCGTCCAATTCAATCAAATCTAAAAATCTTCCTTTCGTGATATCCAAACAATTTTCGCAAGTGTTACAAGGTTCGCTCTGGCCGGGTTTTCTGTTTTTGCAATTAACCGATTTGGCAATCAAGCGCGAAAGAGTGGTTTTACCCAAACCGCGCGGACCGGTTAATAAAAAAGCATGAGCGATTTTATCCTGCTTGATTTCGTTTTCTAAAATTTTAACAACATTATCTTGACCGATAACTTCACTGAATTTTTGAGGCCTGTATTTGCGATAAATGACCATAATAAATTTATTTTAACATTTTAACATTATAACATTGTAACATTTTTAAAAAATCAAATGCGATAAACATAAATTGGCGGAGAATCCGGTAGTAATCTGTTCACTTCTTCCGGCTCCATTCCTTTGATCGGAAACATAAAACTTAAAATTTTTGTGCCCGGTTTTAATTCTTTCAAAAATTTATTTTTTAATTTTTCCAATGTGGCCGGCAGAAGATAACAAATAATGACATCAGCTTCCGTCAAATCTGTTTTGAAAAAATTCTCGCATTTTAAATTTACTTTATCGGATAAACGGGAAAAAATAACTTTTAATTTCGCCAGCCAATGCAGAAATAAACTTATTTCCACGCCGTAAGCTTTTTTAATTTTAAATTCCTTGGCGGCAATAATTACTATTCTCCCCTCCCCGCTTCCCAAATCAAAAAGAATATTATTTTCATTAAGATTCGCTAGTTTTAACAATCGCCTGATATTTTTTTCTTTAAGCGGCACCCACGGAGTCCCGGCTTTAATTAAAAAAAATCCCCGATAGATTGAGGTGAAGATAAAAACAACTGCTATAAGAAATAAAAATAAAACTGAATAATAAAAAATTTGCATTTCCTTAGGAAATAGTTTTTGGTTATTAGTTTTTAGTTTTAGTTTGTTAGTTTCTGGTTTTACAATACCTAATAACTGAATAACTGTAACCAATAACTACAAACTATAAACTATTTTAAAGAGTTCTTTCTATTTCAGCTTCTTGATTTAAAGGCACGGAACCTAATCTTGAACGTTCCATTATTTCTTTATTAACTTCAGCTCTCGGTTTTCCGTATTTCAAACGAGATACTTCTTTGATTATTTTTGAAATTTCCGAATCTCCTTTTTGCGGCGGTATGGTTATCATATTGAACGGCCGAGCGGATTGATTGTTAACCAATAATTTAATATAAGCGTTGAATTTTTCAACATTGATCAAATCATAAGAACTGAAAACCGGCGCAAATTCTTTGGCCAAAATTTCCGTGTCTTCAACGCCCATTTTAAAAGCAACTAACGTGCCGACGGTTCCCAAAACCGCGTCGCGGATTGAAGTATCAGCGCCTTTTGAAAGTTGTCCGATATATTGATGAGCAATTGTCAAACATAAGCGATATTTTCTCGCTTCGGAAAGAATAGTGGTAATTGAATCAGTGATGAAATTTTGAAACTCGTCAACATAAAGATAAAAATCTTTGCGCTCAGATTCCGGAAGTTCGGCCCGTCCCATAGCAGCCATTTGCAATTTGGAAACAATAATCAAGCCCAATAAATTCGCGTTGACTTCGCCGACTTTTCCTTTTGACAAATTAACCAATAATATTTTTTGATTATCCATTATGTCTCTGACGTCAAATCCCGAATGTGTTTGACCGATAACATTTCTCATCATTTCATTTTCCACAAATCGTCCGACTTTGGAAATCAAATAACCAAGCATTTCCGATTTATGAAAATCTGAAGTTTTGGCCATTTCTTTTTCCCAAAAAGAACGAACAACCGGATCAGTCAATTTTGACACCCAAAGCGCTTGGAATTCAGCATCGGAAAACATTCTTGGAATTTCGGCAATCGTGCCCGGATTTTTAATATCGTTCATCAAGGTTAACATCACATTGCGCATATTGTGTTCAAACATCGGGCCGATCATTTCCGGCGGAAAAAGTTTGTAAAATATGGCAATCATTTCCTGAACGGCAAAATCTCTTTGATCCATACTTCTGGCTTCCAGCATATTTAAACCGATCGGTCGCTCAGTATCCGAAGGATCAAAATAAATAACATCATCCATTCTTTCTTTTGGAATATTTTCCAAAATTGAATTTACCAAATCGCCATGGGGATCAATAACACAGACTCCGTTGCCGTTTTTAATATCCTGAATTGCCATATTGGAAATCAAAACGGATTTACCCGTACCGGATTTACCGATAATGTACAAATGGCGGCGGCGATCATCTGTTTTAATGCGAATAAGTTTTTCTTCACCGCGATAAATATTTTTTCCCAAAATAATTCCTTCAGTCGGAAGATCAACCGGTGCCGGAGCCTTTCTGGCAATTAACCAATGAATGTTGGGAGTTTCCGTAATCGGCAAAGGCAAATGAAAAATACTGGTAATTTCTTCAGTGTTTAAAACGAATTTATATTTTTCATTGAAAAGACGATAAATAAATTGTTTGGCAACAACCGCCGGACTCACTTTAACCACGGTAAAACTGTTGCCGTATTCATAAGCGTTATATTGAGAAAAAGCGTTGACTATATTGTTAAGATACGCTTCGGCTTTTATTTTATCTTGAGCAGAAACAACAATTCTAATATTGACATCCATTCCCGCCCGGCCGGCTTTTTCTTCCAAAGTTTTGATTATTTCCTGTTCCATCGGAGAGAGCTGATAAGGTTTTTTCGGTTCGCCTTTCGCGTCAGGTTTGGAAGGTTGCGGAAAAGCGGCCTCGCCAAAACCTTTGAAAAATCCTGAAAGTCCGCCGCCCGTAATTGATGACATTGCTTCTTTCAATTTTTTCCCTTGCTGCATGGCCGAAGCCACATTCGCTCCCAAACGATGCCATTCGCTTTTGGCCGAGCAAGCGACAATTTGAATCGCCGCCGCGTCGCCTTCGGCAATCTTACTCAAAGCATTGGTAATGGCGTTTAAAGGATCAACTTCCGATTTGGTATAAGTTTTAATCGGAAAAATATAATGCTTTTTTAATTTTAAATTAACGCCGGCAATAACGTTTTTCGGAGCAAAAATATTATAATCTTCCACTTGATCTATTTCCGCCATCGGATATTGCGCGTGCAATTGCTGTTCAAAAAATTGCTGCAAATATTTGGGAACAACTATATAAAAAGAAATAGTCCCTTCTTTATCGGAAACTATTTCAAAAGAAAAACTGTCTGTTCGTCCGACAAATCCGCTTTTCCATCCTCTTTGAGCTTTTAATCCGCCGATATTATCAAAAAAATTCTCCATCGGCATTAAATATTCTTTAATGGTTGGTTTTTTATTTTCGTCTTCTTTTGATTCTTTGGGAAGAGTAATCAATAAACTGACATTTTGAAAAGCAAAGTTTATGCTGACTGATTTTTTCAAACGTTGTCTTAAAATTATGAAAATTATGATTCCCGCGATAACGACAAAAAGAATAATAAAAAACCAAATGCTTTGAAAAAATTGAATATCAGTTGGTGACAAACTTATTTCTATTGATTCCATATTTATAATTCAAAAAATTAATTATAATCGTGGAGAATTTCGCCCGAACAATATCGCGGAAAAGCCTTAGAAAATTAAGGAGTTTTATTGAAAAATTCATTTGTTTGACGACCTATTCGGGAGGAGTTATGAATTTTTCAGAATAAAACGACTGTAATTTTCAAGGTTTTGGAGCGTTGAGTGAGGGCGAATTTCGTAGCTTGTTACAGTATCCTGCCTTTTGCCGCACCCGGTAAATTTCCCGTTTCTTTGATTATGCCGGTTTGATATCTTTCCAGCGCTTCTTGGGCGGTAATGCCAAAAACACCCGAAACTATTTTAATGCCTGAAGCTTTTAAAAAACCGAATGAATTACCGGTAATATTTCCGGTAATGATAACATCCGGTTTCTTTTCGGCGACCAAATAAGCCGTGCCGTCATTTTTAACATTATTGACGATTGTTTCTATCTGTCTGTTTTGAGTGTCAATAAATAAAAAATATTTGCTTTGCTCAAAACGCGTAGACAATAAAGAATTAATTTTTTTAGTTTCACTGGTTAAACAAATAATCATAGAATTAGCTTTTTAGGAATTAGCTTTTTAGCTTTTTAGGCCAAAAAGTATTCTATTTAATTTTTAAAATTACAAATTACAATCTGTTTTTACAGCTGTATTTTTTCTTTTTTATTTTTTTCAATTAAAGCTAAAATTTTATCAGTTTTTATTTTCGCCTCCTGTTCCAAGAAAAAGACATTAACCGCCGGAATAATCAGTAACCATCTTTTTATTAAATCCAAGATTTTCTGAATGACTATTTTCACTGACGAACAAACTTTTTCTATTTTTCTGGCCGTCTCTCTTCCCTCTTCTTTAAATTGTTTTTTTAAATTTTCCGGCAAGTTTTGATACGTTTCTTCCATTCCTTCGGATAAAATAGCTTCAATTTCTTTAAGTGTTTCACTTACTTCCAAAAGTTCTTGTTCTTTTACTTTTTGAGAAACAATAGGAGCGTGGCGGCGCAAAGGATTTATTCTTGTTGTTTCTTCTTCTCTGGAAATTGACTCTTCTTTTCTTTCTTGAATTTCCGGCAGTTTTTCTTTTTCAATTCTAATCTTTTCCTCTTTTGGAGGGAATTGTTCTGGTAATATATCTTTTGATGTTTTTTCTTCAAACATAAGTTAAAATGTTAATTTAAATTTTCTGGTAGCGTCTACGGGAGTCAAACCCGTGTTACATGGTTGAGAACCATGGGTCCTAATCGTTAGACGAAGACGCCCTAAATTTTGGCGGACTAACGCAACCATGCGAAAGCGACTTAAGTGGTTATAAATATTATAACAATCTTATTTTATTTTGACAATCCCTAAAAATTGTGTATAATAGTTTTTGGTTCATAGTTATTGGTTATAGTTATTTAGTTGTCAGTTAGAATCTAAGAACTAATAAACCAAAACTAGAAACCATTAACTAATAACTATAAATTTTCGTAATAATTAGTGATAAAATTAGTAATTTTTATTATGATTAACAAATTTGAAAACAAAATTCGCTCAATTTCCGATTGGCCTCAGAAGGGGGTCAACTTCCGCGACATTACTCCTGTTCTGCAGGATAAAAAAATGTTTCGCGATTTAATCAACGAACTTGCCAAACCGTATCTTAAAAAGAAAATTGACATTGTCGTGGCGATTGATGCCCGCGGTTTTCTTTTGGCCGCACCCGTGGCGTATAAACTGGGCGCCGGCGTGGCATTAGTCAGAAAAAAAGGCAAACTGCCGTACAAAACCATCAGCACAAAATATGATTTGGAATACGCTTCAAACATTTTAGAAATGCATCGCGACGCCATTTTGCCGGGTCAAAGAGTTTTATTGGTTGATGATGTTTTGGCCACCGGCGGAACAATGGAAGCCAGCATTAAATTGGCAAAACAGCTCGGCGGTAAAATTATCGGCGCGGCTTTTTTTATTGAATTAAAAGCTTTAAACGGCAAGAAAAAATTAAAAAATTGTCCGATTACCTCTTTAGTGAAATATTAATTTATGAGTTCTAAAAAATTTAAAAAACCAGATCCTAACATATGGAAGCAAATAACTGTTGCCTGGGGCAAGGCCTGTTCCCCGTCTCGGCCGTCTTTGGGAGACATTAAAATTTACGGCAAATTTATTTTACAAAGCATTGGAAAGAAAAAAAATTGCCGAGTTCTGATATTGGGCGCGACGCCGGAATTAAGAAGTTTGATTTTAAAATACGGTTTATCTAAAAAAATTGATATTTTTTTATTAGACTTGAATCTTGAGATGATTCGCGCTATGGACGAATTTGTTGAAATCCCGAATTCAAAAGAAAAAAGAGTGATTGGCGACTGGCTGTCTATGCCGTTTAAAAATGAATATTTTGATTTGGTTTTGGGCGATGAAGTTTTGATTAATGTATCATTGGCAAATAGAAATAAATTTTTAATGGAAATAAACAGGGTTTTAAAATCCAGTGGCGCTTTTATCACTCGCGCTTCTCATGAAAATCCTTTGGCAAAAAAATTCACTCTTGAAAAAGCTCTTAATAAATATTCAAATTATTATCTTCAAAACAAACTTAAATTTAATCAAGCCGTAAATTACGTGTTGGAAGAAATATTCCAAAATAGTTATTTCAAAAATCCAAAAGGCCTGCTCTCGCTTAAATTTTTGGAAAAAGATTGTTATAAAGCATTGAAGTCGCCTAACCCGCTAAAAAGATTGATTATAAAAACTATTTTAGACGACTATTCGTCTTTATTCAAACAATCTTGGTCATGGGAAAGCCGGCCTCAACAGCTGAAAAAATTTAAAGAATATTTTCAAATTAAAGAAATTGAAACAGCGCGCGATTATTTATATTCTTATATTTTACCAATTTATTATTTAATAAAAAAACTTCAATGAAAAACATTAAAATTGGAATTATCGGCGGTTCGGGATTTTACAGTTTTCTAAAAGGCAAAGAAGTTTCCGTGAATACGCCCTACGGAAAACCATCGGATAAAATTTTACTCGCCGAATATGCGGGCAAAAAAATCGCCTTTCTTCCGCGGCACGGAAAACATCATCAATTTCCGCCGCATAAAGTTCCCTATCAGGCGAATTTATTCGCTCTGAAAAAATTGGGTTGCGAAATAATTTTAACCTCAACCGCAGTCGGCAGTTTGAAAGAAAAAATAAAACCGGGCGATCTCGTAATTTGCGATCAATTTGTTGATAAAACCAATAACCGAAAAAATACTTATTTTGACGGCCCAAAGATTGTCCACATTTCCGCAGCTGAACCTTATTGCCCGAGTTTGCGAAAAATAGCGGCTGATACTTGCCGAAAATTAAAAATCCCCTGTCATAAAAATGGCACAGTGGTAGTTATTGAAGGTCCAAGATTTTCCACCAAAGCTGAATCTAATTTTTATTCTAAAATGAATTGGGACGTAATAAATATGACTCAATGTCCGGAAGTGATTTTGGCTCGCGAATTGGAAATGTGCTATTTGAACATTTCGTTAGTCACCGACTATGATGCCGGTCTACAAGGAAGACCTGATATTAAACCTGTTAATGCGCAAGAAGTTATGGAAGTTTTCCGAGACAACAACGAAAAAGTAAAAAAAATATTTTTGGAAATAATAAAAAACCTCCCCGAAGACAGAAATTGTTCTTGCGGCCAGGCCTTAAAAAACGCAACATTATGAAAAAAATATTTAAAAAGAAAAATTGGGTTGAAGTGTTAAAAATCTGGCCTACAGTTGCCCCACCATGCCGACCATCACCATTTGATCTAAAAATTTGGGAAAAGAAAATTCAAGAAATTTTACGACAGAATAAACAACCCAAAGCTTTAGTATTCGGCTCTACGCCTGAGATTCGCGATCTCTTGGCTAAGTATCGCATTTCGACAACGATTTTAGACATTAACCCTGGTATGGTAAAGGGATTACTAAAATTAATGAAATACAAAAAACAGCGCAAAGAAAAAATGATAATAAATAATTGGTTAAATATAAATAAATTATTCCCGGCCGACTCCCTTGATTTAGTCTTGGGCCATTGTTTTTTTAATAATTTGCCTTGGCGGCTTCATCTTAAATTAGCCAAAAGTATTCAGCAAGTTCTCAAAAAAGACGGTTACTTATTAATGGTTTCGCCGATTTTAGACAAAGAAAAACCACTTTCACCAAAACAGATTATTTTAATGTATCAACAAAATCCGCGATATTTTGAACAGTTTGCCAATCGCTGGTATTTTAGCGTTGAAAGGCTTAAAAAATTAGATTATAACAAAAAAACAAAACAAATATTTTTCAGCAAAATAAAAACAAGATTAATAAAAGAAATCAAAAAACAAAAATTGCCGACAGAAATAATTAATAAAATTTGGCCATTCGGTGTCTCGGATGTTATGAATAATTACGTCACCGCTCATCCACCTCTAAAAGATTTAGTTAAAATTTTAAAAAATTATTTCAAGGTTGAAAAAATATCTTTTAGCCCGCTTTCTAGCGGCAGGTGTTGTCCTAATTTTGTTTTAAAAAATAAATAATTCAATTATAAATTTATGACAGAAATATTTAGAAGAGAAAAAGAAATTTTTCCTAAAGACGAATCTCTGGAAAAATTATTTGGCGAAAATTTTAATTCAGAAAAAACCATTAAATTAAATTCTGATTTAGATGAAAATAATCAGCCCAAAGAACTCGGTAATTATGAAGCTCGATGGACTGAATTAAAAAATCCGGATACCGGAGAAATTGTAGAAGGAAAAGTTTACCTTCCAAAAGGAACAAAAAATTTTAAGGAAGTTTTAATAATTGATCCCGGCTATCACGGCGACTTTGTTGTACAAGAAGCAAAATACGCCGACGATTTTGCCTGCGGCGACCGAGCAGTAGTAGTTTTACGTCATAACGGCATAAGAATTGAAGGCGAAGACGTTAAAAGTTGTATTCACTGCTCCGAAAAGACAGATTATGCCCAAGAAAAAAATCAAAAATATATAGGCAAAGATGAGGATTTTAAATGGAGTCAATCTGACAGAGAAGTTCTAACTGCTTTAAAATCTCTCGAAGTCAATATTGACCAGCTTGATAAAATTGATGTTCTTGGCTATTCTTGGGGTGGTAGAATAGCCCTTACCTCTTTAATGGATCTTAAAGAAGAAATGAATGGTTTGGGAGAAAAAGCAGAAACAGCTAAAAAAATAGCTGACAAAATTAAAAATGTGGTTTTAATGGGTGCTTGGGTTGAAAATAGGCCAGAAGTAATTAATTCCTTTCGAGAGCCTTTTAAAAGTGAAGCTGAAGGTAATTATTTTAAAAACCTGAATGTTGATGAAACAATAGATAGTATGCATAATTCCGGTAAAAGATTAAGAGAATTAACGGCAGATAAATTACCGGAAAATTTGCGCATTGTCGGTATTCATTCTATTAAAGATCAAGATATTGATTTAGAAGGAGAAACACTCCCCTTTTTCCAAAATCAACTAAAGGGTTTAAAAAAGAAGGGTTCAATTATTTTAAAAGATTTAAAAGAATTATTACCGGAAAAAATCGGCGGACGAGAACCCGTGGTTCATGATTATCCCATAGACCAAGTAAGAGGATGGATTAAAGAAGTTATTAAAAAAAGAGAATAAATTTAGCAAAATAAAGGGTTGACAAAAATCAAAAAATTTGCTATTATTAAAATATATTAAACTATAAAAAATAGTTTGAAAATAAAAAAGGGAGGAAGAAATGACTTATTCTTTTGTAGCAAGGCGCAAAGAAGTAGATAAGAAACATAGAAACATCGAGAAAGAGGCTATAAAAAAGGAAAATATAATTCTTCGGGGAATGATTGGCAAGAAAGTTAAAATTTTTATTGAAGTGAAGGGAGGCGGATGTGGTGGCTATATGGGGTACCGACCAGCCAAAACAAATGGAATTATAGATATAGTAGGGGTTTTAAAAAATATTGACCGAAACAGTCTCAAGATAAAACCTGAAAAATGTGCAACTCCGAACATGCCTTTAGATTCTTATAAAAAAGAAGAAGTACAAAGAATAGTTGTGTTATCAAAATAATTTTTTAAGGGTTGACATTTTATGTCAACCCTTAAACATTACTTGGCAAAAGATTAAATCATAGTATAATTTATAGAATTATGGCAAAGATTACTTTAAATCATAATCAATGGAAAAATTACGCTAAAAATTGGAAACCGCTTAAACCGCCGGAAAGGCCATCATCGCAAGAAATAAAACTTTATGAAAAATGGGCCAGAAAAAAAGCCGGAGGCAAAGCCATTATTTATGGCGCCACGCCGGAGTTAAGAGACTTATTGGCAAAATATAATTTTGATGTAACCTTGGTAGACAGAGAACCGAATATGATTCGGGCAATGCAAGAATTGATTAAAATATCCAAAGGCGACGAAAAAATAATCATTGCCAACTGGTTGAAAGTGCCATTAAAAAGCCATCAATATGATTTGATTTTGTGCGACCACGGTCTTCATCACATTGCTTTTAATGATTGGCCTATTTTTTTAACAGAAGCCGAAAGATTGCTAAAACCGAATGGCTATCTAACAACCAATATTATTACCATGCCGGCCTCTGACACTGCCACGATTTCCGAAATGGTCAAGGTTTATAAAAAAAATCAGAAAAAATTTAACCGCCAAGATATGTGGTATTATCACTATCGTATTTTTTGGGGATTAAAAGATTATGGAAAACAAAAATATATGAAAAATCTGACAATATTAAATGACCAATTAAAACAATTACTAAAACAAAAAGTTATTAATAACCAAGATTATAAAATTTTGGCTTCGCCCTGGGAAGGATGGAAATGCTGCTGTCCCCTTTCAAAAGATGTTGATAAAATGCTTGAAAAATATTTTAAAATTTTATCCAAAAAATCTCCACAGATAAAAAACAACGCTCTTATTTTTCATCATATTTATAATTTAACGCCTAAAATATGAAAAAAGAAATTATTAAAACATGGGAAGCGGTGGCGCAAGATTACGCCAAACTTGTTGTTCCCAACCGTCCCAGTTTTGATGACTGTAAAAATTACGGGCTGTTGATAGCACAAATTTTAAAAAATAAACGCCAACCCAAAATAATGGTTATGGGGTCAACTCCGGAATTGCGCAGCATTTTATTGACTTATACCATCTTCCAAAAAGCCCAAGTTTACTGTTTGGACATTAATCCGACAATGTATCGGGCAATGACTAATTTTGTAATAAAAAGCGAACTGAAAGAAAAATACGTTCAAAAGAGCTGGCTTAATACCGGATTTAAAGATAATTTTTTTGATCTGGTTGTGGGAGACGAAGTAATTTGCAATCTGCCCGCAAAAGAACATTCAAAACTTTTTAAAGAAATAGGGAGAATTTTAAAACCAAGCGGCTTTTGGATTACGCGGCATAATTTATATCTTAAAAAAGAAAGTAAAGAAGAAGCTAAAAAAATTATTTTAGATTTGGTTAAAAAAATTGAAAGTGGCGAATACAGCTTCCAACAAGCGATTAACATTTTTCATCCCCGACTTTGGTATTACACGGTCAGTCTCTCGCCGGAACATAAGGCCAGTATCGGCGATGCTTTAAAAATTTTAAAAGAGATTTCAAAAAAACTGCCTCAAAAAAATATTTTAAAAAAATTAATTATTTTAATTGAAAATAATTTCAGTAAATTTATGAATTATTCTTGGTCCGGATTATCGCAAAAAGAAAGCGAACAAGAATTAGAAAATTACTTTTCCATTAAAAAAAGAGTTGTATCTAAAGATTACATTACCGCTAAATTTTCACCGATTTATCTTTTAAAAGTTAAAAAATAATTATTATATCACTAAAATTTTTAAATTTATGAAACTTCAACAAACCGACCCGCAAATAGCCAAATTAATCAAAAAAGAATTAAACCGCCAAAAAAACGGTTTGGTTTTAATCGCTTCGGAAAATTTCGCTTCGCCTTCGGTTATGGAAGTTTCCGGTTCGGTTTTAACCAATAAATATTCCGAGGGTTATGCCGACAAAAGATATTACGGCGGAAATGAATTTATTGATGAAATAGAAAAATTGGCAATCGCCAGAGCGAAAAAAATATTTTTGCCGAAAAATCAATGGGACCAGTGGTCGGTTAACGTCCAGCCATATTCCGGCTCGCCGGCTAATTTGGAAGTTTACTTTGCCTTGCTTAATCCGGGCGACAAAATTATGGGCATGGCTTTACCGCAAGGCGGCCATTTGACTCACGGCCATCCGGTCAATCTTTCGGGAAAAATTTTTCAAGCAATCAAATACGGCGTTGACCCGAAAACTTTTCTTTTGAATTATCAAGAAATTGAAAAAATAGCTTTGGCGGAAAAACCCAAACTTATTATTTGCGGAGCCACGGCTTATTCAAGAAAAATTGATTTTGAAGCTTTCAGCAAAATCGCCAAAAAATGCGGAGCGATTTTAATGGCTGACATATCGCACATTGCCGGCATCGTCGCGGCCGGACTTCATCCGAGTCCGTTTCCTTGTTGCGACATTGTTACCACTACGACTCATAAAACTTTGCGCGGTCCTCGCGGAGCGATGATTTTTTCCAGAAACGAATATTCGGAAAAAATAAATAAAATGGTTTTTCCCGGAATGCAAGGAGGTCCGCATGATCACACTACGGGCGCGATTGCGGTTTGTTTGAGTGAAATTTTAAAACCGTCTTTTAAAAAATATATCAAACAAGTTTTGGCAAACGCGAAAGTTTTGGCCCAAACCTTAAAAGCAAGCGGAATTGATTTGATTACTGACGGCACTGAAAATCATTTGATTTTGGCTGATCTCAGAAAAACAGGATTAAACGGCAAAGAAGCGGAAAAATTATTGGAAGCAGTCGGTATTTATTTAAATCGCAACACTATTCCTTTTGATCCAAATCCCCCGTTCAGTCCGTCAGGAATTCGCATCGGCACAGCGGCCTTAACCACTCGCGGAATGAAAGAAAAAGAAATGAAAATTGTCGGCAAGCTGATCGCTGATTTAATCTGGAATTCAAAAGATAAAAAAACAGCAGCAGAAGCTAAAAAAATAATCAAAAAATTAACTCAGAAATTTCCACTTTACTAATTTTTAAAATATGTTAGAATAGATAACAAAAGGAGGAAAAGTGAATGATTTTCCAAAAGGTTATTTACCAGTAACAATTGGTAACAGAAAAGAAGAAGAATTAAAAAAACCAGAGGAGGAAAAAATGAAAGAAAAGAAAAAGGTTTATCCTTTAAGAGAAGCGCGGAAAAGTTCGACAAAAAAAATAAACGCGGAAATTGCTCTAAAAAAGAAAGCAAGGATGAACAAATTTTCGGAAGAAGAAAATAAAAAAGAATTAAAGCCATTAATCGGTAAAAAAGTGAAGGTTCGTATAGACCTTTTGGCTTTCCCGGGTCCAAACTATTTAGACGTAATTGGGATTCTAAAAACTGTGGAGTTAGAATTAATTACCATAGAAATTGACCGAGTTGCTCGTGCTCGTAGTCAATTTCCAGAGGACTGGCCTAAAAATGGACGGATTCATAAAAGTCAAATACAGACAATCACAGAACTCTAATCTAAAAGGGACTGACGTTAAAAACGCCAGTCCCTAATTCTTTACCCAAATTTTTTATAAAAGATATCGCTCATTTTCGACGGCCGTCGAAAATGAGCGATATCTTAAAAATCACTTATTTAAAACAACTTTTATCGCTTCGTCAATATGTTTGACGAAAATAAACTGCAAATCTTTTTTGACTTTTTCCGGCAATTTTTCCAAATCTTTTTTATTTTCCGCGGGAAGAATTATTTTTTTCAAACCGGCTCGATGAGCGGCTAAAATTTTCTCTTTCACTCCCCCGATTTCCAAAACCTTGCCGCGCAAAGTTATTTCACCCGTCATTCCAACTTCTCTTTTTGTTGATCTGTTAGTCAAACAAGAAATAAGCGAAATGGCCATGGCTACGCCGGCCGAAGGTCCGTCTTTCGGTGTGGCGCCTGCCGGAACATGAATGTGCAAATCAAAATTTTTATAAAAATCTTTATTTATTTTTAATTCTTGGCAATGGCTGCGAGCGTAAGAAAAAGCGGCCTGAGCAGATTCTTTCATCACCTCTCCCAAATGACCGGTTAAAATCAAATTGCCTTTGCCCGGCATTTTTGTGGATTCAATAAAAAGAATTTCGCCTCCGGCTGAAGTCCATGCTAAACCCGTGGCCACGCCAACTTCGTCTTTTTTCTCGGCCAAAGTAGGTTGAAAAACAATCGGTCCGAGATATTGGTGAAGATCTTTCGGTCCGATAACTTGATTTTTTTTGGCTTCTTTTGAATCTTCGGTAATTTTCTTGGCTATTTTGCGGCATAATTTCGCCAGCTCTCTTTCCAAATTTCTTACTCCTGCTTCGCGAGTATAACCTGTGGCCACTTCTCTGATCGCTTCGTCAGTAATGGTGAATTTTTTGGCATCAAGTCCGTGAGCGGCAATTAATTTCGGCATTAAAAACTTTTTGGCAATATGAAATTTTTCCTCTTCCGTATATCCGGGGAATTCAATAATTTCCATTCTGTCTCGCAGAGCGGGCGGAATGGTGTCTAAAACATTGGCCGTGGCGACAAACATCACATCAGAAAGATCAAACGGCAATTCAATATAATGATCTGAAAAAGCGAAATTTTGTTCCGGATCAAGAGCTTCAAGTAAAGCTGAAGAAGGATCGCCCCTGAAATCAGCTCCGATTTTATCAATTTCATCCAGCATAAAAATAGGATTATTGGCGCCGGCATTTTTAACGCCTTGAATAATTCTGCCCGGCAAAGCTCCGACATAAGTTCGGCGATGTCCTCTGATTTCCGCTTCGTCTCTGATTCCGCCAAGCGACATTCTGACAAATTTTCTGCCCATTGCCCGAGCAATGGATTTGCCGACTGAAGTTTTTCCGGTGCCCGGAGGTCCGGCAAAACAAAGTATCGGTCCTCTGATTTTTTTCGCCAATTTGCAAACAGCCAGATGTTCCAAAATTCTTTCTTTAACATCTGTAAGTCCGTAATGATCTTCATTTAAAAATTTTTCCGCTTTTGAAATATCAAGTTCGGTTTTTGATTTTATGTTCCAAGGCAAAGAAACCAGCCAATCAAGATATGTTCTGATGTAAGAAATTTCCGGAGAAAAAGAAGGCATGGCGATTAATCTTTCCAATTCGTCTTGAGCGACTTTCTTGACTTTTTCCGGCATTTCCGCTTTTTCTATTTTCTTTTTTAATTCCGCGATATCGGCCCGCTCGCCCATTCCCAACTCTTTTTGAATGGCTTTCATTTGTTCATGTAAAATTGCTTCTCGCTGAACTTTATTAATGCTTTCATTTGTCTTTTTTTCTATTTTTTTCGCCACTTGTAAAACTTCCAATTTATGGCGAATGGCTTCATTAACCAATTCTAATCTTTCTTTCAAAGAAATTTCTTCCAAAATTTTTTGTTTTTCCGATACTTCCAAACTTAATGAAAAAGCGATCAAATCTATTTTTGCTGATTGTTTCGGACTGGAAAAAATAATTGATAAAGTTTCAGTCGGAATGGACATTCCCAAAGCCACGCATTTCTTAAAATAATCTTCAATATTATGAAGCAAGGCCTCGCCCTCCAAAGTCAATTGTTCAACATCCAAAATTTCTCTGACTTCAACTATGGCGCAATCATTTTTTGGAAAAATATTTTCTATTTTCACCCTCGCCTGACCTTCAACCATGGCGATAATCGTTCCGTCGGGCATTTTGTGGTTTTCCAAAATTTTCACCAATGTTCCCATTGAATGAATATCTTCCAAACTTATTTGCCCTTGAATATTTCTTTTTCGCCAAGCCAAAACCGCCATTCTTCCTTTGTGTAAAGATTCTTCCACTGCGATTTGAGAATATGAACTCTTAAAAACCACCGGAACAGTGGTCCCGGGAAAAATAACCTCATTGCGCAGAGGAATTAACGGATATTCTTTTTTTGTGCCAAAAATCATAATAGTTCTTGGTTATTAGTTTTTAGTTTTAGTTTATTAGTTTCCGGTTTTAAACGAATAACTAAACAACCATAACCATCAACTAGAAACTATAAACTATTTATATTATAACTCTTTTTTGTTCACTTGACAAGAGGCAAAAAATTTGCTTAAATATTTATATATAATAACCGATAAATTAGTAGTTATTTACAAAAGGAGGAAAAATGAAATTCACCTCAACAATTGAAAGACTGATTTTCACTGAAGTAATCAGCTTTCTCGGTGTGATTGTAATGTACGCATTTGTGCTTTTCTTTTTCAGTAAAGATATATTCTGGGCCGCCTGGTTTGCTATAATACCATTTATTCTCATTGGTATTATCAATAAACTTGGCAATGACCCCCTGTTTATCACTATTCTTATTACTATTACCTTTGCCATTTTTATCTTTTTTACTTTTATTGTTGTTAATTCTGCATATCTTGTTACTATTATTATCTTCGCCGGTTTTTTAGCTTATTGGTTTATTACTTCAATAATCAATAAGGCTGGTGAATTAAAAGTAAAAAAAATTACCCTAATTGGTTCTACGATAACGGAAATGTGTTTAATCTGGTTGGGATTCTGGTTGATCAGTAAAATTCCTGTTTAATCGAAAACAAAAAAATAGTCCCGGCGTATCGTCGCCGGGCTATTAATTTTCCATTTGCCCTTTTTTAACTTTCTGGTATAATAATTCTATGTTTTTAAACGGGAAAAAAATAGCCAAAACAATACTTCAGGGCTTGAAAACTACGATTAAAAAGCAAAAAACAAAACCCTGTTTGGCGGTAATTCTAATCGGCGAAGATCCGGGCTCAATAGTTTACGTCAGATTGAAAGAAAAAGCGGCCCGGGAAATCGGCATCAAATTTGTTCGTTTTGATTTAAAAAATAACGTCAGCCAAAAAAAAGTTTTGGATTTAATTAAAAAACTTAATTCCAATTCCCATATTCACGGCATTATTGTCCAATTCCCTCTTTCCAAACATCTGAATTCAAATTTAATCGCCCAATCCATTTTACCCGAGAAAGACGTTGACGGTTTTGGCAAACAATCTTATTTTTCTTCCCCGGCTCATTTGGCTATTTTAAAACTGATTCAGGCAGCTAAAGGAAAAAAACCTACCTACCGACAGGCAAGAAAAACAGCAGTGATTATTTCCAAGAATCCGATTTTCGCTCAGCCATTGGCTGAATTATTAATTCGCCAAAAAATAAAATCTCAATGTGTTTATTTGGTCAACGGAAAAATAAAAAATTCAACAGCAGTAAAAAAAGCGGATATTGTTGTTGTCGCTATCGGCAAACCTCATTTTATTAAACCGACAATAATCAAAAAAAATGCTATTATTATAGATGTTGGTTATAATCGCGTTAATAACAAACCTGCCGGTGACGTTGATCCGAAAGTTTCCTTAAAAGCTTCTTACTTCTCGCCTGTTCCCGGTGGCATTGGTCCGTTAAGCGTCGCGTTTTTATTAAAAAATACTTATTTATCAGCTAAATTTAATAATTAATTAATAAAAAAAATTATATGTCTACATCTCAAATTCTCAATATCGTTCAAATCGTTGTTTCTGCTGTTCTTATCAGTGGAGTGCTTTTGCAATCAAGAGGCGGCGGCGCGTCAGGATTATTTGGCGGAGGCGGTGGCGGTGATGTTTATCACACCCAACGAGGACTTGAAAAAATCATCTTCGCGATTACTGCCATAGCAGCGGTTGCCTTTCTCATCTTGGGAGTGGTTCAATTAATTATCGCCAAGTAGAAATCTCTCCATGATTAAAAATTTTTTACAAAGATTGAAAAATCGATTTGCTGCTATTCCCGAATTTGAACACCGGGTTTTCAGACAAATATTCAATAAAAAACATCCGACTTTTAAACAAATAAAATATGTCGGACGTTTTCTGACTATTCAAGAAAAAAGAGTTGTTGTTATTTTAACATGCTTAGCTCTTTTTTCTTTTATTTTGCTTATCGGCCGCTTTTGGTTTTTCAATTTACAGGCAAAACCGATCAGCGGCGGAACTTATATTGAAGGAACAGTCAGCGAGCCAAAATTCATTAATCCTCTTCTCGCTTCCGACGATATAGACCTCGATTTATCACGCCTGATTTTTTCCGGACTTTTAAAATATGATAAAAATTTGGAGTTAAAACCGGATTTGGCTGAAAATGTTTCGGTCAGTCAAGATAAAAAACAATATACTGTTTGTCTCAAAAAAAATATATTTTGGCATGACGGAGAAAAATTAACGCCCGAAGACATATTATTCACTTTTAATTTGGCTCAAAGCGATGTTTCTAAAAGTCAATTTAAATCATTGATTAAAGAATCGGAAGCTCAACAGCTTGATGAAAATTGCGTTCAATTTAAATTAAAAAATCCTTCAGACGCTTTTATGTCCGCGCTTACCTTGGGAATTTTACCAAAACACATTTGGCAGAATGTTACGCAGGAAAATTTTTCTCAATCAGAATTTAATCTTAGACCGATAGGAAGCGGCCCGTTTCAATTCAAATCATTAACTCAAGACAGATCTAATGTTCTCAAGGCATATACTTTGGAACGTAATGAAAAATTTTACGGACATGTGGCGAATCTGCAAGAAATAACTTTTAAAATTTATTCCGATTTTAATCAAGCGGCTGAGGCTTTAAAAAATAAAGAAATTATCGGCTTGGGGTATGCTCCGAAAAAAATAAGAGACGAAGTGGCGGGTCTTAAAAATATTAAGCATTATCCGTTAAATTTACCGTATTATACTGTTATCTTTTTTAATCTTAAAGATCAAAATTCCCCTTTAAAAGACAAGGCTGTTAGGGAAGCTCTGGCTTATTTAACGCCCAAAAAACAAATTTTTAAAGATGTTTTGAACGAAGAAGGACAAATTATAGACAGCGCTATCCTCCCCTTTTCTTCCGCTTACAATCCGAATATTACAAAATATGGTTTTAATCCGTCTCTGGCGGAAAAAACTTTAACTCAAGCCGGTTGGCAAAAAAATCAACGGGGAATTTTTGAAAAAAACGGACAAGAATTGGAAATAACTCTTACCACGGTCAGCCAACCCGATTTGGAAACAACCGCCAAATTAATTCAAATCGCGTGGCAAGACATCGGCATTAAAATAAAATCAATCACCATTTCACCGGACCAAATTGCTGAAGTTATCAAGGCGCGTAATTTTCAAAGCTTTCTTTACGGCGTTTTAGCAAACTCCGATTCTGATCCTTATTTTCTTTGGCATTCTTCGCAAATAGCGCCGCCGGGTTTAAATTTAAGCGGTTTTAACAACAGAAAAGCTGATGAATTATTGGAAAAAGCGGAAAAAACGAAAGGAAATAATTTAGGTAAAAAATATTGGGGTGACTTTCAAGAAATTATCGCTGAAAATATTCCGGCCGTCTTTCTTTACAATACCACTTACAGCTACTTGGTGGATAAAAAAATAAAAGGAATAGATATTAATTATATTCACAGACCATCAGATCGTTTTATTAATATTGAAAATTGGTATATTAAAACAAAGATGGTTTGGAAGTAGGCCCACGTGGTGGAACCCCGCCGCGAAAAGCGGGGCAAGTTGGTATACTTTTGCCGGAGTGGTGAAACTGGTATACACGCAGCGTTCAGAGCGCTGTAAGCGCAAGCTTATGAGAGTTCAAATCTCTCCTCCGGCACCAAAAAAATTTATTAATTTTTTAAAATATATGCTGCATCAAAAAAACTTGTCAATTGTCGTTTCTTGCATTGATTACCGTTTTTGGCCTCAGGCCTTGCCGCTTTTAAAAGAAAAATACGGCTATTTTGATTTAATTACAATAGCCGGAGCGATTAAAAATTTAACTTCACCGGCCAAGAAAGAAAGCAAAAAAACTCTTTTGGAAAATATCGGAATATCTATAAAATTACATCACCCGCATTCAATAATTTTGGTAAATCACATAGATTGCGGAGCTTACGGCGGAAGCAAAAATTTCAAATCAGAAAAAGAAGAGATTGAATTTCACAAAAAAGAATTAGAAAAAGCCGAAAAAATCATTCAAAAAAAATTCCCTCAGTTAACTGTTAAAAAAGAATTTTTAACAGTAAATAAAGAAAAAATTAAATTTTCTTCGGAAAAAAATTAAAAATAACTATTGACATTTCTAAAAAATATACTATAATTAATTTATATATTGATTTAATCTGCCCCCCGCTTAGCCTTATCGCTATTTCGGGGATAAAAATTAAAAATATGACATCACCAGAAAAAATGGGTTCAAGTAACCCAGACTCAAACAAAAAAGTAGAATTCGTTGATTTTAAAGAAGATGTTTCTGTAAAAGTCAGTGAATGGCTCTTACAAAAAGGATATGAGTTAGCAACATGTACAGGTCAAGCTATCTCAAAATTAGATAAAAATGACAATAAAGGATTTGGTATTCTTTTTAAAAATCCTAATCCATCTAAAAGATTTTTAGGGTTGGGGAAAGAACGAAAATTATACCTAGGAGACATTTGGTTTCGTTTACATGGAGCAGATGAAAAAAATTGGGTTTTCGAAATTTATGGAAGTAAAAACGTCGAATGCGCTAAACAACTCGCTACCGAAATGACTTCAATTTTTGATGTTAATATTTCAGTTAACCTTGAGCAAGATGAATCTAAATTTGAAAATCTACCCGGTGATGATGTAATGTAATTTTTTTGTTTTAAAAAACTCTTATAAAATTATTTCCATGAGAGTTTTTTAATTTTAAAATTTGAATTAATAGTTTTCATTTTTTAGATATTTGATAAAATTTACTATTACTTTAATCAAATGATAAAAATTCTGTTGATCTCAGTATTTTGCATTAGCTTGATTTGGTATCCTTTGTAAATAGCGCAGCCGGGTTTAAATTTAAGCGGTCTTAATAATAGAAAGGCTGATGAATATTAATTAGCTATTTTTATTTGACAAAAAAATGACTATTTGATAAAATTTACAATACTTTAATAATTAATTTAATAAAAAATTATGTTGATCACAGTATTTTGCATCAGTTTAATAGGTCTAATCGTTGCTTTCTTTCTGGCCCGCTTTGTTTTAAAAAGCGACCAGGGTTCGGATAAAATGCAAGAAATCGCTTTAGCCATTAAGCAAGGAGCAATGGCATTTTTAAAAAGACAATATTCAACTATTACTTTAATTACTTCTTTATGCGCCATTTTAATTTTTTGCCTTTACGCGTTTAATGGCGATCTTAATTTGGGAATAAAAACAGCTTTTGCTTTTATCGCCGGCGCGTTTTGTTCCGGCTTGGCCGGTTTTATCGGCATGTATATTTCAGTACGAGCCAATTTGCGCACAGCTGTCGCTTCCACAAAAAATGTTGATTTGGCGGTAAAAATGGCGATGCGAGGCGGCGCTGTTTCGGGAATTCTAGTCGTGGCCTTATCGCTTTTGGGCGTGGCCGGACTTTTTGTTTTATACGGCGGCTTGAAAAATCCTGAAATCGTTCCTTTAACAATTGTCGGTTTTGGATTTGGTGCGTCACTGGTGGCGTTATTCGCTCAATTGGGCGGAGGAATTTACACCAAAGCGGCTGATGTCGGTGCGGATTTAGTCGGCAAAGTTGAAGCCGGTATTCCGGAAGACGATATCAGAAACCCTGCTGTTATCGCTGACTTGGTCGGTGATAATGTTGGAGATTGTGCAGGCCGCGGCGCGGATTTATTTGAAAGCACGGCTGCGGAAAATATCGGCGCCATGATTTTAGGAATCGCTTTATTCCCGATTTTCGGTTTGGCCGGAATTATTTTCCCTTTGGTTGCACGCGCTTTCGGATTGATTGCTTCCATTTTTGGAATAATGATTGTAAAAGTTAAGGGCGGTGAAGATCCGATGAAATCTTTAAATCGCGGATTTTATTTGACCGCTGTTTTGGCGGCAATCGGTTTTGGTTTTGCCACTCATTGGCTTCTGCGTTCGCATTGGTTATTGTTTTTCACTTGCGGTTTAGTCGGTTTATTAACCGGCGTCGCCTTTTTATTAATCACTCAATATTACACTGAGTATCGTTATCGTCCTGTTAAATCAATCGCTCAGGCGTCAACAACCGGATCAGCGACAAATATTATTTCCGGTTTTTCAGTTGCTTTGGAAAGTACTGCTTTGCCGGCTGTTGTAATCAGCGCCGCGCTTTTGGGTTCTTATTGGCTGGGAAAAATGTCGGGTTTGAATCAAGGCGGACTTTACGGCACGGCTATTGCCACAATGGGAATGTTATCTACCGCGGCTTATATTTTAGCCATGGATACTTTTGGTCCGATTACCGATAATGCCGGAGGAATTGTTGAAATGTCGCAAGCTTCGCCGGAAGTGCGAAAAATTACCGATCGCTTGGATTCTGTCGGCAACACGACCAAAGCTTTAACAAAAGGTTATGCTGTCGGTTCTGCCGCCTTGGCCGCGTTCTTACTTTTTTCCGCTTTCTTAACCGATGCTCATTTAACAAGTATTGATTTGGCTAAACCGGCTGTTTTCACCGGCGGATTATTGGGAGCAATGTTAGTTTTCCTTTTTTCTTCTTTGGCTATTCGCGCGGTCAGCCGCGGAGCTTATTATATTATCAATGAAGTGCGGGATCAATTCAAAAAAGATCCTGACATTATGAAAGGTCTGGCTAAACCGGATTATGCTCGCTGTGTTGACATCACCACTAAGGGCGCTTTAAAAGAAATGATTTTGCCCGGCTTGGTGGCGATTTTACTTCCGACTTTAATCGGTATTATTTTCAAAGCTGAAGTGATGGGCGCCTTTTTAATGGTTGCTACGATTGCCGGAATTTTGTTGGCCTTGGTTCTAAACAATGGCGGCGGAGCTTGGGATAACGCAAAAAAATATATTGAAATCGGAAATCTCGGCGGCAAGGGTTCGGACACTCACAAAGCCACAGTTGTCGGCGACACAGTCGGCGATCCGTTTAAAGACACAGCCGGTCCTTCGCTTCACGTTTTGATTAAATTACTTTCCACTCTGACTTTGGTTTTGCTGCCTTTATTCTTGTTGAAATAAACAATTTATAATAAAATAGCTCAACCTTTTAAGCTGGTTGAGCTATTTTATTTTTTTAAATTCCACTCTTGACAAAATACCCGATTTACGATACAATATAAACAATTAAAAAGGAGGGTGATAATGAATAAAAAATTATTGCCAAATTGGTTGGCAACAGGTATGGCTTGCGGCGTTGGTTTAGCAATAGCGCTACTATTGATAACTTTTGTACTCAAAGGCTTCGGATTCCATTGTTCTTGGTTTGAATTTCCGGTTGGTGGGTTTAAAATTGGATTCATACTGGGTTGTATACTGGGATTGACTTCATCAGAATAAAAAAAAATCCCGTGACTAAATAGATTTTAGTACCGGGATTTTTATTTTATTTTAAATATCCCAATAATTTTTCCAGCGGCTGAGTATTGATTATATCTTTTTTCTCCGCCCAACCCCGTCTGGCCTGAGCAATGCCAAATTCCATTAATTTCATCTGGTCTCTGTGATGTGCGTCTGTATTGATAATCATCTTTACTCCCATTTCTTTTGCTCGGCGGATATTTTGATCATTTAAATCCAATCTCACCGGATGAGCATTAATTTCCAAAATTGTGCCTGTCTGTTTTGCCGCTTTTAAAATTTCGTTAAAATCAATTTGATACTCTTCCCTTTTCTTGATAATTCTGCCGGTCGGATGAGAAATAATATCAATATTCGGATTTTCCATTGCCTTGATTATTCTGGCTGTCATTTTTTCTTTGCTTAATTTAAAATTGGAATGAATGCCGGCAATAACAAAATCCAATTTTTCTAAAACCTCGTCTTTAATATCAACCGAACCGTCATTTAAAATATTCGTTTCGCAACCGTGCAAAATCTGGAATTTAGAATTTAGTCCGCCAGCTGGCGGATGGAATCTGTAATTTAATTTTTCAATAGCTTTATGTTGTTCTAAAAGTTGTTTCTCGTCCAATCCGTTTTCAATTCTTAAAAATTTTGTGTGATCGGAAATGCCAATATATTCATAACCCATTTCCATAGCTTTATCGGCCATTTCAAGAATTGTATTTTCGCCGCCGTCCCAATTGGAATGGCAGTGTAAGTCGCCCTTAATATCATTATAATCAATAATTTTAGGCAAAGTATTATTTATTGCGGCTTCTATTTCTCCCCTGTTTTCTCGTATTTCCGGCGGTATCCAATTCATGCCAAGAGCTTTATAAACTTCTTCTTCTGTTTTTCCGGCAATCATTTTTGAACCGCGAAAAAGCCCGTATTCGGAAAGTTTTAATTTTTTTTCCATGGCTATTTTTCTGATAACAATATTATGATCTTTTGAACCGGTAAAATATTGAAGAGCCGCGCCATAACTTTCTTTTGGAACAACCCGAATATCCATATCAAAACCATTGCTCATTCTGACTGATGCTTTTGTCATCCCCTTGCCCCAAACTTTTATCACTCCGGGCAGAGAAACAAAAAAATTCATCACTTTTTTTGGATTTTCCGAAATTACCAAAAAATCAACATCACCGATGGTTTCCTGTCTTCTTCGCAAAGAACCGGCCATGTCAACTTTTTCCACTTCTTTTAAGTTCTCCAATTTTTGATAAATTTCTTTAGCCATGGGTAAAATTTCGCCCAAAAGAAATCTCCCTTTACTTCTCTTTAAAAATGCAATTCCTTCCAAAATATTTTTTTCAGTTTTTTCACCAAAGCCGAAAAGCGGAGCGATTTTATGAGATTGAGCCGCTTTTTCCAAACTTTTCAAATCTTTAATCTTTAATTTTTCGTAAAGTATTTTTATTTTTTGAGGACCCATTCCTTCAACTGCCGTTAATTCATCTATTTTAACCGGGGTTTGTTTTTTCAATTTTTGATAATATTTTATTTTGCCTGTTTTTAAATACTCTTCCATTTTCAAAGCAATACTCTCGCCCACTCCGGGAATTTTTTCCAAGCCTTTTAATCCGTCTTTGCGATAAATATCTTCAACTGATTCTTCCAATGTTTCCAAAGTAAGAGCCGCTTTTTGATAAGCATAGGGTTTAAAAGCCACTCCTTGCATTTCAAGGTATTCGGCTATTTCGTAAAATATTTTAGCTAATTCTTGATTTTTCATACTCTTTCATTGTAAATTACCCACACAAATTGACAAGTCTATCCTCACTATGTTATAATAAAGACATGACTTTATTCAGCGGAATACAACCTACCGGACTGCTCCATATCGGAAATTATTTTGGAGCAATTAAAAATTGGGTAAAACTTCAAGAAAAATATCCGAGTATCTTTTGCATTGTTGATTATCATGCCATTACTGTGCCTTATGACCCGAAAACAATGCAAGATAAAATTTTAAATTTAACCATTGATTTGATTGCCTGCGGCATTGATCCAAAAAAATCAATTCTTTTCGTCCAATCGCAAGTTCCGGAAGCAACTGAATTAACTTGGATTTTAAATACGATTACACCGATCGGCGAACTTCGCCGAATGACTCAATTTAAAGATAAAAGTCAAGAACATCCGGAAAGCGTTAATATGGGTCTTTTTGATTATCCGGTTTTAATGGCGGCCGATATTTTGCTTTACAAAGCGCAGATCGTCCCGGTTGGCGAAGATCAAGTTCAACATTTGGAATTAACTCGCGAAATTACCAGAAAATTCAATAAAACATTCGGCCAAACATTTCTTGAACCAAAATCAATTTTAACCCAGGGATCGCGAATTATGAGCTTGACTGATCCTGCCAAAAAAATGTCAAAATCATCAGGTCCGGAAACTTATATTTCTTTGTCTGATTCTCCTGAAACTATTTTTAAAAAACTTTCCACGGCCATGACTGATCCGGCCCGCCAAAGAAAAACTGATCCGGGCACGCCCGACAAATGCAATCTTTATCATTTGCATAAACTTGTTTCTTCTTCAAAAGAATTGGATTATATCGCCAAGGGCTGTCAAAAAGCTCAGATTGGCTGTCTGGAATGCAAAAAATTATTGGCTGATAATTTAGCCAGAGAATTAGCGCCAATCCAGAAAAAAAGAAAAGAACTTGCCGAAAATCCGGAAAAAATAAAAAAAATTCTGGCCGACGGAACCGAACAAGCCAGAAAAATTGCTCAAAAAACTTTAATTGAAGTCAAGAAAAAAATGGGATTGACAGATTAAAAAATAAATAAAAAATAATTAGAGAGGAGCCCTGCAACAGGCGACTCCTCTCTTTTATTAATCGGCAGACCGGCTTTCTTGCGCATACTCCTAGTAGCCGATATCTTAAATCCTTAAGCAGCTTCCAAAAAGTATGTAAGACATCACATGTGATGTGACCTGCCATTTAAAAGCCCCTCCCTTAATAGGCTATCTCAGTTTAGTAAAAAATTTAAAAAATGTCAAGTATACTAATCACTTTATGAAAATTTAATTATCTGGCTGATTTTTTTAAATTCAAATTCCGCTTTTTCTTTATTTTTGGCTTCAACAACCACCCTTAACAATGGTTCTGTATTTGATGGCCGAACATTAAGCCACCAGCTTGTCGCGGAAGAATCCCAATAATCCACTGTTAAACCGTCAAGATTATCCTGCTGGCCGTCTTTGTAAGCATCTTTTATTTTTTGAATAACTTTTTGCCTGTTTTCAACTTTAAAATTAACTTCGCCGATTCGGTAATAACGTTGAAATTTTTTAATCAATTCTGACAAGGTCTGATTGCTTTCCGACAAAATTTTTAACATCACCATTAAAGTTAATCCCCCGCTCTCGGCAAAAAATAAATCGCGAAAATATAAATGGCCGGAAATTTCTCCGCCGAAAATGGCGTTATTTTCTTTGGCCGCTACTTTCATAAAAGCATGGCCTGTTCTGGTTCTAATTGGAATACCGTTATTTTCTTTAACAACTTCCGGCACGCTTTTGGAACAAGTTAAATTATAAACGATTTTAGATTTTTGTTCTTTTTTAAGATAATAATTGGCGAATAAAGCAATAATCATATCACTGCTGATAATTTTGCCTTTCTCATCAACAAAAATCGTCCTGTCTCCGTCGCCATCCAAAGCCAAACCGAAATCAGCTTTTTTTTCTAGAACCGTCTCTTGTAGTTTTTTAAGATTAGCCGCTATCAGCGGATCAGACAAATGATTTGGGAAGTTGCCGTCTGGCGTGAAATAAAGTGGAATTAGTTTAACGGGAATTTTTTTGGATATTTCTTTAATCATTTCTCCTCCAACGCCATTTGCAGCGTCCACTACGACTTTCAAAGATTTGATTTTTTTGAGATCAATTAAATTCAAAATATATTTTAAGTAGTGCGGTATAATATCTTTCTTGATAATTTTGCCTTGATGTTTAGCTCTGCTTCCGTCCGAGGTGGATCGGCCTTGGGCCGAGAATTGACCCTTGAGCGCCAATTCTTTAATTTGCGGAATTCCCCAATCGCCTGAAAGATATCTTGGGCCTTTAGCCATCATTTTAATGCCAATATATTCCGGCGGATTATGGCTGGCTGTAATCATTACTGAAGCATCAGTTTTAAAATAATGAAGCGCAAAATAAAGAGAATCAGTGGCAACTTGGCCAATATCAATAATATTCGCTCCTTGAGAAATTACGCCTTGAGAAAATGACTTGAAAATTTTAGGCGCTGATAAACGGCAATCGCGGCCGATAACTACCTTGAATTTAGAATTTGGAATTTGGAATTTGGAACAAAGAAAATTAACAAAAGCCTGGCCGATTTGATAGGCCGCGTCTTCATTAAAATCCTTCGGGTATATTCCCCGAATATCATAAGCGAGAAAAATTTTTGGATTAATTTTAGACATTTTTGCTTTCCGGAAAATACTTTTTAATTTCAGGTTCAATTTTATTTAAAAATTCTTTGCTTGGTTCGCCGGTCACAAAATTAAAACTGTGATCAGGGCAAGCCAAATAAAAACCTTTTATCTCTTTATGTTCACGTTGAGCTTTGGTGGCACATTTTTCTTTAAAATGAAACATTTTTCTAATATCTTCATGAGAAATAATAATATTTTTTTCTTTTTCATAATGCTCAATACTTGGATAAGAAATTTCGTCAGTTGGGATTAAAATTGTTTCTTTAGTGCCTTTTATATATTTAGTTTGAATGCGATTTGGATTATCTTTCTGATTATCACCCCGTGAAGGAACCAATAAATCAGTGCTATCAAAAGCGTCTTTATCAGGATGAGCCATTTCTGGATTTAATCCAAAATGTTCCATCATTTTATAAACGCCGACCTGTCCGATAATTCCTTTTTGATACAATTGAAATGGCCGATCAGAAAATAAACTATTTAATTTATCGCATTCAGACCAAAAAGATTCGGCTAATTTTTCATTTTTTCCGGCTTTAAGAATAAAATGAGTTATTGTAAATTGCCATTCGGTCAATTCACGCATAGATTTTCTAAAAATCTTTTGTTGTTCCGGTGTCCATCTCCTGTCTTTAGGCAGTTTAGCCAACCTTTCTTCATCTTCAGTCATGTCTCTAATACCAAAAAGCGCTTCAATCATTAGGGCTGATTCCTAATTTTCCTTAATAAATTTTTCCCGTAAATCGTTATACTTTTTCTCAGAATCTTGTTGAGATCCCTGTTCTTTTAAATTTTTAATTTCATTATATATATCATTGAATAATCCTAAATCAGCTCCGTGTTCAGGAGATATATGCCTTTCAAATTGTCTATTATATTCAACCATATATTTTTATTGCTTCTTAGCAATTATAACAAAATTATGGCCTTTTGTCCAATTGGATTTAAAACTACCTTCTCTCTTTGAATAATATTGATCAATAATCTTAAAACCATTATTTTTAACTAATTTCCACAATTCTCTAGAAGTAAAAATGTGATAATAACGACGGATTATCCCCCTTTTTTCTTTCCAAGAGATTAAAGTGTCTCGCCAGTCTAGATTTTTAGGTCGCCAGCCGAAAAACACCGGCCAAAGTTTATATTTAAATAATAATTTTGTCTGCCAAAGATTCCAGGTTGTTAAAATTAAATAACCGCCCGGTTTTAAAACTCGATAACATTCCTTTAAAACTTGTTCACGAAATAAATCAGAAGGAATATGATGGAAAACAGCAATGGAAAAAATAATATCAAATTTTTGATTTTCGAACGGTAAATTTAGAGCGCTGGCAACCATAAATTTAGTTGGTGCCCTTCTTTTTGCTATTTCAATTAAATTCTCACAACCATCCACTCCCAGATATTCTACATTTTTATTTTTTAATAACTCGTATAATCGACCATTACCGCAACCCAAATCTAATATCTTGTCTCCATCTTTCACATAGTTAATAAGCGGTTCAATTTCCGGCCAATTACTGGTTCGCGACATCGCAAATTCTTGAGCTATGTATTCCCAATCTTCCTTATTTTTTTCTAAAATTTGTTTGGCTGTTTCTAATTTCATACTCTTTATTTTATCACTTTTTATCAATTTTAATAGGGAGAAATCTTTCTAGATTTCTCCCTATTATTTTCATTATCCCCCTCCTATAATTAGTCTACTATACCACCTTCCTACACAACGCATTCCTTGACCCACTATATATGCTCCTCCATATATTCCCATGACTTCAATAAGACTATGAAGAGAAAAATAATCAAAATATTGCTGATATCCTCTTGCTCCTTCAAATCCGCCAATACAAATAAGTGAAACACCTAATATTATTTCAAAAATTCCCAAAACCATCATCTTGACACATGTTTTTCGCTGTTCAGCAGACATATCTCCTCCTTTTTTTCTTAATTTTTTGGTGGCAGTGGTGGGAGTCGGACCCACTCGGTTCACCAGTCACTCTTCTCGAGCTGTACTCCTTGTACTTACCGGTCACTGCCAATTTAACGAACAAAACTGTTAAATTGTTATATTTATATAATAACACATTTTTTAGCCTTTGTCAATCCTGTATTGTAAACAAATTAAATTTTTTGTAAAATAATTATAAATATATCTGTACACTTATTTTACACGGCCGTGTAAAATAAGTGTATAGTAGCAGTTTACAAATTGCCTAAAAAATCTATAATAAACCTGATGAATAACGAATTTAAAATTAATTTATTGGTCAAACAGCTTGCTCAAAAACCAATCGCTTCAGGCGAGGATTTTTTGAAATTAAAACAAAAATTAAGCAATAAAATATCAATCTCGCCTGTTGGCAATATTGATATTTTAAACACTTACAAAAAATTAAGACTGCTTAAAAAAATCAAGAAAAGTTTTTATTTGGAAAAACAGCTCAAAAAAAGACCGGTGCGCAGTCTTTCCGGTGTAGCCGTGGTGGCTGTTTTAACCAAACCTTGGCCTTGCCCGGGAAAATGCATTTATTGCCCAACGGAAAAAAATATCCCTAAAAGCTATTTGGCCGGAGAACCGGCGGTTGAACGAGCCCTGACTTTAAAATATAATCCTTATCAGCAAGTTAAAAAAAGAATTGAAGTCTTAGAGCAGAACGGCCATCCGACTGACAAAATTGAATTAATTGTTATCGGCGGCACTTGGAGTTATTTGCCGAAAAAATATCAATATTGGTTCATTAAACGCTGTTTTGACGGCGCTAATGGCCGAACAAGCAAGAATCTGGCCATTGCCCAAAGAATAAATGAAAAAGCGCAACACAGAATTATCGGTTTAACGCTTGAAACAAGGCCTGATTTTATCAATCCAAAAGAAATTCAAAGAATGAGAGAATTGGGCTGCACCAGAGTGGAAATCGGCGTTCAGGCGATTGATGATAAAATTTTAGAAAAAAATCAGCGCGGACATAATGTCCAAAGAATAATTGAAGCCACCAAACTTCTTAAAGACGCCGGATTTAAAATTTGTTATCACATTATGCCCGGACTATACGGCTCTTCGGTAAAAAAAGATTTGACAATGTTTAAAAGGATATTTGATGATCCGAATTTCAGGCCTGATATGCTTAAAATTTATCCATGCGTGGTCACCCAAAACTCCAAATTATATAAAATCTGGCAGCAAAAAAAATATAAACCTTATTCCAATCGCCAACTGATTAATCTTATAGTTAAAATGAAGTTGCTGGTGCCGCATTATGTAAGAATTAATCGGGTTATCAGAGATATTCCCTCTTGGCAAATCAGAGGCGGAAGTAAAATTTCAAACTTGCGCGAAGTATTGGATAAAAATTTAAAAAAATTAGGCAAAGAATGTCAATGCATTCGCTGTCGGGAAATAAAAAATTTTAAATTTGAAGCTAAAAATTTAAAACTGAGAATCAGGGAATATTCCGCTTCCGGCGGAAAAGAAATTTTTCTTTCTTGTGAAAATTTCAAGACGAATAAATTAGCCGCTTTTTTGCGTTTAAGAATTACCAAACCATATCCCATTGTTCGCGAAATTCATACTTATGGCGAACTTATTCCTATCAGTGAAAAATCAGTAGCCGTTCAACACTTGGGATTTGGCAAAAAATTAATGCGCGAGGCGGAAGAAATAAGCGAAAAATTGGGTTATAAAAAAATCGCCGTTATTGCCGGCGTTGGCGCGCGTGAATATTATAGAAAACTTGGCTATA
>JAQUOF010000007.1 GCA_028717225.1 Patescibacteria group bacterium | reverse complement strand
GAACTGAGAGGATTGTCATTCAGTTCTTCCAATGATTTTTGGGTTAAAACATCTTGATGCTTGCTTTTGAATTGTTCCAAAGCTTGTTGCGGAGTAATGTAATGAACTTCTTTTACTTCAACCATATTTTCCAGTTCTGAACGGAATAAATTAATTTGATTTTCGTCAACATTTTGTTTGAAATAAACGCTTAAATCAAATTTATCCTTGAAAGAATTCAGTGTTTCTTGAGCCAAAATATTAATTATGGAAAGAAAACTTAATGAAAAAAGCATTAAAAGCATTATTAAAATGCTGGTTAAAGACAAAGGAAGATTGCGGAAAAAATTTTGGAAAGCTAATTTTATAATACGCATTTTAGTCAGCTATTTGGTAATTTCAAGATGATTTTCTTGAAGACTTTTTTTACTTAATGGCGTGGGCGCGCCCATCATTAAATCTTTAGCATCAGCGGTTTTTGGAAAAGGAATAACCTCGCGAATATTCGGTTCATTGGTTAAAATCATTATCAATCTGTCCAATCCTAAGGCAATTCCGCCGTGTGGAGGAGCGCCATATTGGAAAGCTTCCAAGATATGGCCGAATCGGCGTTCAATTTCGCTTGATTCAATGCCAAGAATTTTGAAAATTTTATTTTGTAAATCCGGCTGATGAATTCTGATGCTGCCGCCGAAAATTTCCGTACCGTTCAAGGCAAGGTCATAAGCTTTGGCTCTGGCTTTCAATGGTTCTTTTTCAAAAGTATTCAAATCTTCGTCTTTGGGATGAGTAAATGGGTGATGGCAAGAAACTAATTTTTTTTCTATTTCTGAATATTCAAAAAGCGGCATATCAACAACCCAGCAAAAAGCCAATTCGTCAGGATCATTTTTGTCTTTTCTTAAATCAGGTTTGTCGGTTTTATATTTTTCCATCGCCTCGGCATAAGTTAAACGAGGAAAAGGTTTGGCGGTGATTTTTTTGGCGGGTAATATTTTTTCAATCAAATCAATCATCATTTTTTCAATCAAAGATAAAATATCTTCTTCGTCAATAAAACTCATTTCAATATCAAGTTGAGTGAATTCCGGTTGGCGGTCGCCGCGAGTGTCTTCATCGCGAAAACAGCGGGCAAGTTGGAAATAGCGGTCTACGCCGGCAACCATCAAAAGCTGTTTGAATTGTTGAGGAGATTGCGGTAAAACATAAAAATTTCCCGGATATAATCTGGAAGGAATAATATATTCGCGGGCTCCTTCCGGAGTTCCTTTGGTCAAAATCGGCGTATCTATTTCCAAAAAGTCATTTTTATTCAAATATTCGCGGAAAAAATTAGTGACTTGGCTGCGGAGAATCAGATTATTTTTCATTCTTTCATGTCGCAAATCAAGGTAGCGGTATTTAAGCCGCAGTTCTTCATTGGCTTTTAAAGTTTCATTATCAATTTCAAAAGGCGGCGTTTTGGCTTCGGAGAGAATGGTCAATTTTTTGGCCAAAATTTCCACAGTGCCGGTTGTTAAATTAGCATTAACTTGATTTTTGGGCCGGGCGTTTACCATTCCTTTAATTTCCACCACAAATTCAGGGCGGATTTTTTTTGCCGCTTCTTGAGAAATTTCATCCAGCTCTTTTGGAATAAAAACAATTTGAGCCAATCCGGATCGGTCGCGCAAGTCAATAAAAACCATTTGGCCCATATTTCGGCGGGTATTAACCCAGCCGCAGAGCTTGACTTCTTGTCCAACATTATTAATTGTGTCTTTTATCCATGTTCTTTTCATACTGAAACAGTTTTTAGTTGATAGTTATTAGTTATAGTTATTCAGTTATTAGTTAAAACCAAAAACTTTAAACTAATAACCAAGAACTATTCTATTATAACATAAAAACAAAAAAAAGATAAGTTAATAACTTACCATATATTATTTTATCCACTTGACAAAATAATATATTTTGCAATAATATATAAAATATAAGGAGGTGATTACAATGAATAATGGTCCACGGGGCGGAACTTGCCTCGAACAAAAATTAGCCGGGAGACTAGTCGAAGAGTCAAAAGCTAATAAAAAGACCTCAATGGAATAATCCAAAGAGAAAGGATTATTTCATAATTGTCGCCCTGCAGGTTGTGTATGCCTGCAGGGCATTTTTCATACTTGACATTTTTTGAAAATCTGCTATAATATATATCATATAAATTCTCTTTAACAATTGATAAAAATAAGTGTTAGTCCGATCAAAATCGGACAAAAAATAACAAAGGAGGAAAAAATGGGAGCAAAAATAAGTTCAAATGAAGCCCGGGAAATAATGGGTGAAAATTTTATCGGGGTTGAAGAATCGTTTGATTGTTTTAAAGTTAGGCCCACTCCAGAGCAAGACAGAATCTGGTCAAGCATTCAAATAGATTCAAAAATACTTGAGGAGAAAAACAAAACTCATTTGCTGGTGCTTAATCCCGGTTTGTCGATTTTGAAAATATGGGAAGCATCAAAAAAATTTGAGACGGCAGAGCAAAAATTATTTTGCGGATGTAATAAAATGGAATTTTTGGCAAAACAGCCATTTGTCCAAAAGGTGGAGGCAGGTTGGTTTCTCTTTAAGAAAGAAGGAATAGAAGATTCCAACAAGAAAATTCGGGTTGAACAAGAGAAATTAATAAAAGTTGAAGGAGAGAAGATGCCAACGGCCAATCAGGTAATTTCTTCGGTAATAGCAAGGTATATTTTATCCGGAGAGAGATTGGTAGAAAAATATTATGTACGCACTCTATCAAAAAACTCAGATGGTACGCCAATCGTAGTTGGCATGAACGATGAAAAAGGTATGGATATTGCTGCATATTTTGATCACGTCAAGTTGAAGACATTATATGCAACAAGTGTAATAGTTTAAAATAAATTTTAAAAAGCCCTCGGTAAATTTCCCGGGGGCTCTTCTATTTGGCTCTGGGGGCTGGATTTGAACCAGCAACCTCCGCATTAACAGTGCGGCATTCTACCGATTGAACTACCCCAGAATATAGATACTAAAAAATCCGCCTTATAAAGGCGGATTTTTTAGTATTAAAACAATACTAATCAATTCCGCCAAAGACGGTTGTTATTATTGTTAGAAAATTTTGCGATTAATATTGTCATATCCTTTCTATAATATAAGACGAATAAAATCAATCTTTGTGACAATTACGGTTTTAAGCGATTGATTAATCTTGGGAATGGGATTGTTTCGCGTATGTGGGAAAGTCCGCAAAGCCAAGCCACGGTTCTTTCCAAACCAATGCCAAATCCGGAATGCGGCACTGAGCCATAGCGGCGCAAATCCAAATACCATTGGAATGGCTCCGGTTTTAATTTGAATTCTTTTAGTTTTTTTTCTAAAGTTTCCAAATCGTCAATTCTTTGTGAACCGCCGATGATTTCTCCAAAACCTTCCGGAGCAATCAAGTCGTCATTTAAAACCAAGTCCGGATTTTTCGGATCAGGCTGCATGTAAAAAGCCTTTATTTTTGCCGGATATTTTTCTATAAAAACAGGTTTGTCAAATTGTTTGGAAATAATCGTTTCTTCGTCTCCGCCGAAATCGTCTCCTTCTTTCGCTTCAACGCCATTTTTCTGCAGTATTTTTATGGCTTCGCTGTAAGATATTTTTGGAAATGGCGGCACTATTTTTCTAAGCGGTTCCAAATCTCTTTCTAAAATTTTTAATTCTTTTTCGCAATTTTTCAGCACTTGAGCGACAATATAAGAAACTAATTTTTCCTGAGTTTTCATATTTTCTTCGTGTTCCACAAAAGCGGCTTCGGCATCCATCATCCAAAATTCGGTTAAATGGCGGCGAGTTTTGGATTTTTCAGCTCTGAAAGTCGGTCCGAAATCGTAAACTTTTCCCAAAGAATAAATTAACGCTTCAATATATAATTGGCCGGATTGCGAGAGATAAGCTTTTTCGCCAAAATATTCGGTTTCGAAAAGATTGGTTGTGCCTTCGCAGGAAGTGGGAGTGAGAATGGGCGAATCGGTTAAAATAAAACCTTCTTGTCTGAAAAAAGAACGGATTGCCCAGACAATTTCATTTCTGACTTTTAAAATAGAAGCTTGGCGCGAGGAACGAATCCAAAGATGGCGATTGTCCATTAAAAAATCAGTTCCGTGCTCTTTTTTGCCAATCGGATATTCTTGAGCCAGTTGAATGATTTTTAAATTTTCCACAGACATTTCAATTCCGTATGGAGAGCGTTTTTCTTCGTAAATTTTTCCGGTTATTTCCACGCTTGTTTCCAAGGTTATTTTTTGGCACTCTTCCCAGCTTTCAGGAGAGACCTCTTTTTTGGAAATTATGCCCTGAACTTCGCCCGTGCCATCTCGAAATTGGAGAAAATAAATATTGCCCGAAGAGCGAAAATTAAAAGCCCAGCCCTTTAAAACGACTGTTTTATTCAAATAATCTTTAGCATCTCTTAAAAAAATATAATCCATATTTTTTAAATTATTGTTTTATTAATGTAGTGATTAAAAATCCGATATAAATAAAAATCAGCACCAATCCTTCGCGCCAAGAAAGTTGTTTTTGAGTTCGGCTGAACAATCCAAGAAAAATAAAAGCGCCGAGCAGAAAAATGACAGTGGTCAAAACCATTTGAATATTTAAAATAACAATTGGCGAAATAACTGCCACGATTCCCAAAATCAAGGAAGAATTGACCGCTACTGATCCCAAAATATTGCCCAAAATCATATCAGGGTGATTTTTGGCCGCTTTTAAATTAAAAGACAATTCCGGCATAGTCGTGCCCAAAGCCAGTAAAAATGCTCCGATAATGAAAAGGCGGACATTCAGTTGTTGGGCGATTAATTGAGAAGCCCAAACAATTATTTTAGCGCTGATTAAAAGAAAAATTATTCCCAAAATAAACAAAAAAATATTTTTCCAAAGATCTTTTTTTGATTTTTTTACAAATGTTTCCGACGATTCTGATTTTCGCTGGAATAAGAAAATGACATATAAAATGTAAATGATAATTAAAGCCACACCATCTAATCGGGAAATTCGCCCGTCCAATAAAAGGGTTAAGGGACAAATAAGGACAAGAAAAGTATATATGATGTCAGATTTGATAAATTTTGTTTCTATTTTTACTCCTTTAATCAAAAGAATAGGCAGGCCTAAAACCAAAGTAATATCGGCAAAATTGGCGCCCAAAATATTGCCGAAAGAAAGAATGGAAACTTTATTTAAACCTGATAAAATGCCCACGGTTAATTCGGGCAAAGAAGTGGCCAGACCGGCCAAAACAAAAGCCATGGCGAATTCCGGCACTTGGTAATAATTCGCCAAAAAATTTAAAGATTTTACCATCCACATGCTGCTTCTGAATAAAACTACGCAGCAGCCAATAATGATTAAAATATAAAGCCAAATCATAATCTAATAATATTAGCAATTTAAAAATGAATTGTCAAAATGTATTTTTAAATGTTAAAGAGCCGCTTAACAGACGGCTCTTTATTATTGTATTTTTTTAGAAAAATCCTAATAACATGAATATTGCTGCGCTTCCCCACAATATGGGGAAAATCAAGTCTTTTGAGGAAAGCTTACTAACCGTTTCAATTCGTATATTATTTCTGCCCGTTTTTTCCATAAAATATTTTTTAATATTACCGGCGTTGGTCCGATAAACGGGGCTTAGCTCAGTCCAAATAACTCTTCTGTAAGGAAACAGCTCTTTATTGATCTGAGCTTTTTCTTGATCAAATCCCTGTACTTTGACGCGTAGATTTTCCATTTCTCTTCCGCTTATTATGTTGTCATTTGGAAGAGCTTGAAAAAAGATATTAATACTATCCTTTAAATTCTGGAGTATGCATTCTTTCTCTTTTACATTTGCGTCTAACACAGAATCTAGTTGTTCTATAGTTGCTGCTTTAATTGAAGCAGCAAAAATTACAACTACTAAAGTTATTATAAAGAACTTCATTTCTCCCTCCTTTTTCATTCATTAAAATAATAGCATATTTTTTCGTTTTTGTCAAGCTTGACATTTTTCAAAAATATGATATAATTTTAATCAGAAAATAAAACAATAAAAATCATCTGAAAACAGATGATTAGTGAGCAGTACAATACAAAGGGGGATATTATGAACATTTTATCGCAAAGTTGGTGGATTGATGTTGTTGAGAGAATATGCAATAAATTGGAACTTACACCGATGCAATTTGGAATAATAATGCAAAATCCTAAGGTTTTAGAGGAATTGGAGGCGATTTTTAGGAAATATTCCAAGGCCGATGAAATTGTGGCAGAGGCAATAGTGGCGGTGATAAAAGAAGAGAAAAAGGTTAATTTAATACTTCCGCCAAAAGGATTTCCATATACAGGGCCGAAGCCGATTGAACGGCAAGTTGAAATTCTCGCGAAGATTTTCAAACGTCTTAATCCAGGTCCTACTTTTGAATACATAAAAGAAGTGCTTCCGACTCTCCAGCTTCCTAATGGGGCCGAAGGATGGTTTGCCATTCCATCAATACAAGCGTTATTTCCCAAGATTGCGGAACTGGATAGACAATATTATTGTGCGGTAAAATTTCTACTTTCTCTAATACCAACGAATACTGGTATTCCTCAGGATTTTCAAAATTATAGAAGAAAGGAAATTACACCGAATCACTTGAGGCGTTCAGATAAAACAAAAGATGCTCTTGAAAGAATTGCAGAGATACAGAAAGAATTAAGCATTTGGATTATTCCTGCTCAGACCGGATTTCTCTACCAAGATATTACGGTTAGAGAATTTAGAAAAAGTTTGATTAGCAAGAATAATGAATTTGCCCTTGGGTTGCCGGAAATCATCGCAATTCTTTTAACCCATATTGAAAGGATAAGTGAGGGGTGTCTGAATATAGACTGTGCCGGTGATGAATTCCGTCCGCAAGAAATTTGGGGCTGGGAATTGTATGTATTGGCTTTTAGTTTCCTTGGTGGGATTAAACTTGGTACTCACGAGACGGATAATTTCAATAGAGATTGTAAGGATTGGGCTCCTGCTTCCGGATTTTTACCAAGAGTAGAATTATAAATTATATTAAGGGCAGGAATTCATATAATGGATCCTGCCCTTTTTTAATTGATTATCAAAAATAAAAAATCACAGACAAAGTTCTGTGATTTTTTATTTTATACCCCCAATAGGAATCGAACCTATATCAACTGCTTAAAAGTCCGCCAGCTGGCGGATCTACCATTGAGCCATGAAATTATAAAAAATAATCCTGCCACTTATACCCCCAATAGGAATCGGACCTATATCAACTGCTTAAAAGGCAGCTGCTCTACCATTGAGCTATAGGGGCAAAAGTGACGGGATTATTTTTTAATTAAGTTTTTAATAAATTTTCTTCCTTGAAAACTTTTCAGTTCTTTTTCTCTTTTTATAGCTTCTTGTCTGGTTTTAAACTCTTCTTTATATATTAATTTCCAATTTCCCGAATTTTTACTGGTGAATGATGTAGATTTATTTTTTGATATTTTATTATGCCTCTTTAATCTTTCATCTAGATTAGCCGTTTGTCCTATATAGATTTTATCGCGAATGGAATTATAAATAGTATATACGTAAAACATTATCTTGTAATATCAACTGCTTAAATGTCCGCCAGCTGGCGGATCTACCATTGAGCTATAGGGGCAAAAGTGACGGGACTATTTTTTAATTAAATTCTCTACTCACCCCGACGTTCTATTTTAGAGGTCGGGACTCCGACTCTTAAGACGTCGGAGTTGAGCTATAGGGGCAGATTTTAAACTTTTATTTTACATTTTTAGATGTTCCTCAAATGTTAATAAAATGTGCAGAAAAAAACTTGAATTAATTATTCAATTATTATACAATAGAAAAATAATTTGTAAAGTCCTAAAACTCATTTTTATGACAGATATCACTCCGGTGTTTGAAAAACTGCCGCCGCAAAATATTGAAGCCGAAATGGCTCTTCTCGGTTCTCTTTTAATTGACAAAGAAGCGATTATTAAAATTGCCGATATTATCAATGCCGAAGATTTTTATAAAGATATCAATAAAATAATTTTTGAATCAATGCTTGAAGTTTGGGCTCAGCATACGCCTGTTGATATTTTAAGCGTTGTTAATCGCTTGGAAGAAAGAGGACAATTAGAGATGGTGGGAGGAAGAAGTTATCTGGCCACCTTGGCTTCCAGCGTTCCAACTTCAAGTCATATAGTTTCTTATGCTCAGATTGTTCAGAAAAAATCAACCTTAAGAAAGATTATCAGAGCCACGACAGAAGTCAATCAAATGGCTTATCAGGAGGATCTTGACACCTCAAATGTTTTAGATCGGGCTGAACATAAATTTTTCAATATTTCCCAAAAATTTTTAAAACAAAATTTTGTTTCTTTAAAAGATACTCTTGATGAAGCTT
This sequence comes from Patescibacteria group bacterium, assembly GCA_028717225.1. GTDB lineage: Bacteria > Patescibacteriota > Patescibacteriia > UBA2591 > JAQUPP01 > JAQUPP01. The sequence continues at coordinate 23,851 of JAQUOF010000007.1, read as the reverse complement.
TTGAAAGAATGGATGCTTTGCATCGGGGTGATCAAAAATTAAGAGGAGTTCCGACCGGATTTGCGGATCTGGATAATGTTCTGGCCGGGCTTCAAGCATCTGAGCTGATTATTTTGGCGGCTAGACCTTCTATCGGAAAAAGTGCCCTGGCTCTTGATATTGCCAGACGCGCGGCGGTTTATCATAAAATCCCGGTGGGAATTTTTAGTTTGGAAATGTCAAAAGATCAAATTTGCGATAGAATAATTTGCGCTCAGGCAGGGGTTAATCTTTGGAAAATCAGAACAGGAAATATTGCCAAAGACGGTGACGGAGATTTTAAAAAATTAGGCGAAGCTTTCAGTGTTTTGGCTGAGACGCCGATTTTTATCGATGATTCGCCAACCGCAAGCGTGAATGAAATAAGAACAAAAGCCAGAAGATTACAATCAGAACATGGACTTGGCTTATTGATTATAGATTATTTACAATTAATGGAAGGCGCCAGCGGTTCTGAAAATCGCGTTCAAGAAGTTTCAGAAATTTCTCGAGCGCTTAAAGCCATTGCCCGTGAACTTAATATTCCGGTTTTGGCTCTTTCTCAACTTTCCCGCGCCACGGAATCCAGAACTCCGTCTATTCCCAAATTGGCTGATTTAAGAGAAAGCGGCAGTTTGGAACAAGATGCTGATGTGGTTTTGTTTATTTACCGAAAAGGAATGGATAAAAGCATTAAATTTTGTCCGCCTGAAGAAAAAAATGTTGCGGAAATTCATATTGGCAAACATCGTCATGGACCGGCCGGAGGAATTGTTAAATTATATTTTGAACCGGAAACTGCCAGTTATAAAAATTTAGACAAAAAAATGTTGGATAATTTGGAAGGCGACAGCAGCGATATTGAAGAATCCGGGCCGTTTTAAAGAGTTTTGTCTCCGGACGTTAAGTCGGAAAAAATTAACCTTCCCCCTCCTTTATCTCAACGATAAACTTTCGATAATCGTTAAGATAAAAGGCGAAGCCGCTTCGCTTACGGAATACCGTATAAAGAAAGATTTCCGATGGAGTAAAGGAGGGGGCGTAAATTTGTAACGAAATTTATTTCGTTACAAAGTAACTTGTAAATTTCGACAAATTTGATATGTTTTACCCAAAAGATATAAAAAATCTGATTGATGAATTCAGTAAATTTCCCGGCATAGGACCGAAATCAGCTCAGCGGTTCGTTTTTTATTTATTAAGAAAAAGTCCGGAAGATATAGAAAAATTAACCTTGAGCCTTAAAGGAATTAAAAATATTCATATTTGCAGCGTTTGCGGAAATTTTTCCGATCAAAATATTTGTTCCATTTGCCAAGATAAAAATCGCGACCATTCGGTCGTGGCGGTTATTGCCGAGCCGCAAGATTTAATGGCCATAGAAAAAACAGGAGAATATCAAGGAACCTATCACGTTCTTGGCGGTTTGATTGATATGATTGAAAATAAAAGTCCGGAACAAATCAAAATAAAAGAATTATTAATAAGATTGAAAAATTCTTCGATTAAAGAGTTGATTTTCGCTTTAAATGCCACGATAGAAGGCGAGAGCACAATACTTTATATTACTAATTTAATCAAAGAAGACAAAATTTTAAGCAGTAAAATAAAATTAACCAGAATAGCGCGCGGTTTGCCATTGGGAGGAGAGCTTGAGTATGCGGACGAAATTACTTTAACAGAGGCGTTAAAGGGCAGAAGGGGAATTTAATTATGGTAATTAAAAAAGTGCTTGAACAAAAAGAATGGGATGATTTTGTTCTCTTAAACGGAGAACAATTTTTACAATCGTGGCAATGGGGAGAATTTCAAAAAAATCTCGGCCGAAAAATTTGGCGTATGGCCGTTTATGAAAATAACGAAATTGTCGCCGCCGCTTTAATTGTAAAATATAAATTGTTATTTAATAAAAGTTATTTTTATTCTCCGCGCGGCCCGATAATTGAAGAATCTGGTCCGCCAGCTGGCGGATGGAATTTAGAATATGGAATATTACTAGAAGAAATAAAAAAATTGGCCGAAGAAGAAGGAGTAATTTTCTGGCGATTTGAATCTCCAAATTCCAAATTCCAAATTCCAAATTCTAAAAAGGTTGCCGACGTCCAGCCGTCAAAAACAGTGATTCTGGATTTAAAAAAAACTCCCGATGAAATTTTTACCAAAATGCATTCTAAAACCAGATATAATATTCGTTTGGCTGAAAAACAAGGCGTAAAAATATATGAAAAAACAGGAGAAGGAGCGGAAGTTTTTTTAAAACTTCTCAAAGAAACTTCTTTGCGCGATCAATTCAGAGCGCATCCGGACAATTACTATTCTCATCTTTTGAATTTTAATCCGCAATTTGTCAGATTGTATGTTGCCGAATATGAAAATAAAATTTTGGCGGCCAATTTGATGATTTTTTCTTCCAAAACGGCAACTTATCTCCATGGTGCTTCTTCTAATTTGCATCGCAATGTAATGGCGCCTTATCTTTTGCACTGGTTTATTATTCAAGAAGCTGTTAAAAATGGTTATTTTTATTACGATTTTTGGGGAATAGACGAAAAAAAATGGCCCGGCGTAACTCGTTTTAAAAAAGGATTTAACGGCGAGGAAGTTATTTATCCGGGAACTTTTGATTTACCATTTTCTAATTTTTGGTACAATGTTTATAGGGTCGGTAAGATGGTGAAGAAGATATAAATTAACAGTTTTTGGTTATTGGTTTCCAGTTTTAAACTAAACAACTATAACCATTAACTAAAAACTACAAACTATTATGGTTTCCTTGCTTCTATCAATAATTATCGGTTTTTTCCCGTCAAATAATTTGAGTAATTTTAATTTTCTGGAAGACGCAACCAAAACGCCGGCTGGTGTTTCTGATTTTCCTTATTCATTCGGTCCGAAATTGACAGCCAAAAGCGCTATTGTTATAGATGTGGATTCAGGTAAAGTTTTATTTGAAAAAAATCCGGAAGAAAAATTGCCCATTGCCAGTATTACCAAATTAATGACTGCTTTGGTCTTTTTGGAAAATAAAACTAAATCATGGGAAGACACAGTGGAAGTTAAAAAAGAAGATTCAGTGGGAAGCGGAGGATTTTCAAATCAGCTTGAACCGGCGAGTTTGGCAGTCAGAGAAGGAGATATTTTGACAGTTAAAGATATTTTTTACGGCGGACTGATAAAATCAGCCAATAATGCCATGAAAATTTTAGCTCGCGTAGTGTCAGCTGACAGCGGAAAAAATTTTGTTGACTTAATGAATAATAAAGCGCAAGATTTATCAATGTCAAATACGCACTTTGAAGAACCGACCGGACTTGATCCGAAAAATTATTCCACGGCTCAAGATTTGGCGAAATTAATCGTTAAGGCGATGGAGAGATCTGAAATTAAAGAAGCGCTTGAAAAAAAAGATTATGATGTTCAAATAATAAAATCGGATAAATCTTTGGCTCATCTTCGTATTCAAAACACTGACAAATTATTAGGGAGCTTTATCAATATTAAAGGAGCTAAAACCGGTTATATTGAGGAAAGCGATTATTGTCTAGCCGCTTTAAGCCAAATAGACAATCATAATTTGGCGGTAATAATTTTGGGCGCGAAAACAAGCGAAAATAGATTTCAAGAAGCAAAAAGTTTGATTTTTTGGGCCAATCAACAATTAAACAAATAATTTTTGAAAACTTCATTTTTCTTCTCTTGACAAAATTTAAAAAATATGCTATTATAATAAACGATAATAATCAAGCTATTGTAGTTTGATTATTAAAAAAGGAGGAAAATGAAATTAAAGACAAGAGATTTTGAACATCAGTTAAGAGAGGAATTAATCTCATCAATAGGCATAGATATTGATGTTACGGCCGGAAGCAACACCTTTTTAGAGGAAGAATTCGGGATTAAGAATGTAAAAGAGTTATGGACTATTTCACTTTCAAAACTTCAGAAAATTGCTGGAATTGTAGAAAGATGGGAAAGTCAGATTTTTTATCCCCCACTTGTCGGTTTATAAAATAAAGAATTAAGTTTCCCTTGATTTCCATCAGGGGAAACTTTTTTAAATAGATTTGATGGGACTTGCCAAAAATTCAAAAACGTTTATCATAAAATTATGATTTTGATATAAATTTAGGCGTTATTTAATATAAAAATAATTTTTTAAATATATGAAACGTCCGATTGTCGTCGCCAACTGGAAAATGCAATTAGGATTGAAAGAAGGAGAATTATTAATGGATGATATTTTAAATCGTTTGGAAAAAATAAAAAAAATAGCGGAAAAAGTTGATATTATTTTTTGTCCGCCATTTTTTGCTTTGGAATCCGTTTCAAAAAAATTAAAAGGCAGTTTTTCTTTGCTTAACAGAAAAAATCAGATGACCAATTTATTTTTGGGAGCACAGGATTGTTTCTGGGAACACAAAGGAGCTTTTACCGGAGAAATTTCTCCTGATCAATTAAAAGAATTGGGCTGCCAATATGTCATTATAGGCCATTCGGAACGCAGGCAGAATTTGGGAGAAACCGATGAAATGGTGCATCATAAAATAAAAACCGTTTTAGAAAGCGAATTAGTGCCGATTCTTTGCGTTGGCGAAACTTTTGAGGAACGCCAAAATGGCGCTAAAGATTATGTGATTATCAATCAAGTCACCAGAGCGCTGGAAGGCAATGTTTTAAAAGCAGACCAAGAAATAATTATTGCTTATGAACCAATTTGGGTGATTGGCAGCGGTCAAGTTGTGACTCAAGAAGAAGCTCAATATACCAATCAGGTTATTCAGCAGAGAATGATTGATTTTTATCCTTTGCCGTTGATAAAAAATAATATTCGGTTGCTTTACGGTGGCGGTATTGATTCAACGAATGTCGGCCAATTTATTGAGAAAGATATTATTGATGGAATTTTAGTCGGCAACGCAAGTTTAAAAGCAGAAGAGTTTGTTAAAATAATTGAAACCATTGGCCTTAAATCAACCCAATAACTTTATGTTAATTAATATCATTCTCTTTATTATTTTTATATTCTCTCTCGGGGGCATTATTTTTATAATCAAACCGAAATTGCCTTTGATATCCAATCTTGACTTGTCTCAGGTTCCTCAAGAAAAAATTGCCCAAGTCAAAAAAGACCTTTTAGATAAAAAAATAGACAGGCAAATTATTGAAGTGGTGCATAGGATTAGAATAAAAAGAGATAATTTTAAAATAAATACCAAAAATATTTTTTTAAGACTAAAAGATTTATCCTCTAATGTTGTCTTTAAAACCCTTGCTTTTTTTAGAAAAAAGAAGTAGAATATCTTATTATTTGGTTTATTGCATAACTAAGGGGCCCAAGTAGCTCAGTGGTAGAGCAACTCCATGGTAAGGAGTAGGTCGTCGGTTCAATCCCGACCTTGGGCTTTTTGGGGTGGGTAGCAAAGTAGTCAAATGCGGCAGACTGTAAATCTGCTGGCTTCGGTCTTCGTAGGTGCAAATCCTACCCCACCCACTTTGCCGTCCTAGCTCAATGGTAGAGCAACAGTTTTGTAAACTGTAGGTTCTCGGTCCGATCCCGAGGGACGGCTTATAAATAATTTTTTAATTTATTTAATTGTTAATTTAAATATATGTCTCAAGAAAATTTGATTAAATTAGAATGTACAGAGTGCCACAAGATAAACTATTATTCTAAAAAGAATAAAAAGACGATTAAAGAACGTCTTCAATTGAAAAAATATTGTCGTTCTTGCCGAAAACACATTCTGCATAAAGAAACGAAATAATAGTTTGATTTAATGGCAAAATAAACCCCGCCAGAGCTTTGGGGGTGTCGTTCAATGGTAGAATAGCGGTCTCCAAAACCGTTGACGAGGGTTCGATTCCTTCCACCCCCGTGGCATTGGCGGGTAATTATTATCGGAAATATAATTTCTTTTATTTCCGTTTTTATTTTTTTTCTTGACAAAATTTTAATTTATACTATAATACAAACAGTTACTCATCGTGCGTGGGTGATTATTTAAAAAGGAGGATAAAATGTTTGATTCAATATTATGGGTGGAGAAGATATTGATACTAGTAAGTTCAGTATTATTAGTAGGTGGTTTTCTCTGTCTTATTTCATCTCTCAAAGCGAGAAATCAAAATATAAGTAAGAAAATTATTGGTTGGAAATTAATTAAGATTGCCTTTATAATGAGTGGTGTTATATCTTTTTATTGCGGTATGATAGGTTTCATATGCAACGAAATTGGTGAGGCTATTTCTTTTACGGTTATGGCAATTATTCTTACTACTATTTTTACGGAAAAATTAAGTATAGGGAATTTAATAGGATTAAAAATGGCAAATTTATTAGTAGGCCATCCACCCTATAATAAAGAATAATAAATATCTAAAAATAGGGGGTCGTACGTTTTCGGCCCCCTATTTACTTTTTTAAAAAATTTGATATAATTAAATAAATATTGATTTTGAATTCTAATTTATGGCTGACTATTATAAAACATTAGGAGTTGAGAAAGGCGCTTCGGAAGACGAGATAAAAAAAGCTTATCGCCAGGCGGCTCAAAAATATCATCCGGATAAACCGGGTGGCAATGCGGAAAAATTCAAGGAAATAAGCGAAGCTTATCAAACTCTTTCTGATCCTGAAAAAAGAAAGTTGTATGAAGAATACGGCTCGGCTTTTAAAAATGCCAAAACTCAGGGCGGTTTTAGCGGTTTTGATAATTTTCGAGATTTCGCCAGTTATGCCGAGGCAATGAAAAATCAAGGAGAAAGAGGAAATGCTTATGGCGGAGAAGATTTCGGTTTTGGAGATTTGGGAGATATTTTTAACAGTTTTTTCGGAGGAGGATTTAACAGAGCTTCTTCTCACTCACGCCGAGAATCGCCGAGCGGACGAAATATTGAAATAGAAATAACTGTTAATTTTTTTGAATCTGTTTTTGGTATTGAAAAAGATATTGAATTTGAAAAATATGTTAAATGCGAAAAATGCAACGGCAACGGTTTGGAACCGGGCAGTAAATTTTCCACTTGTAAAACTTGCAACGGACGGGGACAAGTAATTAAAACTCAATCAACATTTTTAGGAACTTTTCAAAGCGCGGAAGTTTGTCCATTATGCCATGGCGAAGGACAAAATGCGGAAAAAAAATGCAGTCATTGCCGAGGAGAGGGCAGAGTAAAACAATCTTCAAAAATTAAAATAAAAATTCCGGCCGGAATCAGCAATGGGCAAACAATCAGATTATCCGGTCAAGGCGAAGCAGGCAAAAAAAGCGGCCGAGCAGGAGATTTATATGTCAGAATTAAAGTGATTTCCGATAATCGTTTTAATCGCCAGGGTGATGATATTTTATCCGAAAAAGAAATTTTAGTTTCTCAAGCAATTTTGGGCGGAGTGGTTGAAGTGGAAACCATTGACGGAATGATAAAATTAAAAGTTGCGCCCGGTACGCCGTCTGGTCAGGAAATTCGTTTAAAAGGGAGAGGGGTTGCTCATTTGAATTCCCACGGACGTGGCGATCATATTGTAACGGTTAAAATTAGGGTTCCAAAATCTTTAACCAGAAAACAAAAAGATATTTTAGAAACCCTGTCCAAAGAAGGATTATAATTAAAATTTTTAATTTCTAATTTTTAATTTCTAAATAAATCCCAATTTCTCAATGACCAAATAACTAAAATTTTAGTCATTGGATATTTTGACATTAGACATTAATTAGGAATTAGGTCAATTAGGAATTAGATATTTAAATTAGTGTTTTACAAAAATGACTCGCTTCCTTTTTAAACCTTGCTTTTGTGGATAATAATGTTAAAATTATATAATATATGGACATCACTATTAGCGCAGAATGGTTAATACCAATTATTACTGATCCGCTTTTCCCTCTGATTTCGATGATGATTTTAGCTATTTTAGGGCTATTATTTTTATTATTGATTTTTAGGATTGCCATGCATTCTTATACTAAGCGTCTTCAAGATCAATATGTAGCCAAACAAGAGTATGTTTTATTGGCGCTTGATGTGCCAAGAAATAATGAGCAAGGACCGGAGGCAGTGGAAAGAATGTTCGCCTATCTGTCCGGCGCCAAAGGAACCGGGCCGGCAGAGCTTCCTATTTCCGTGGAAATTATCAGTGTCGCATCTCATATTCAATTTCTTATCAGAATTGCATCTCAATTTCGTGACTTAGCCGAAGCGGCGATTTATGCGTCTTATCCGGATGCGGAAATTGTGGAGGTGGAAGATTATACCAAAGAAATGCCGGATAAATTTCCGAATGATAAATATGATTTATGGGGAGCTGATTTTACTCTTTACAATAAAAATGCTTATCCGATCAGGACTTATACGAATTTTGAACACACCATGACCGGCGAGTTAAAAGATCCGATGGTTGATATGTTGGAAATTTTAGGAAAACTTCAAGAAGGAGAACAAGTTTGGATACAAATTATTATTAAACATTCTGCTGACAAAGAAATTAAAAAAGGAAAAAAAGAAGCAGAAATGGTGATTAAAAAATTAATGGGCGAAAAAGTTAAAACGCCCAAAACAATGTCTGAGCAATTAATTAATTTGCCGTTAGAATTTTTACAAGCTGCGACTATTATGACGCCTCCGACTCCCGGTTCAGCTACGCCGGAAAAACAAAAAACCGTTTCTCCGGGAGAAAGAAAAATTATTGAAGCGATTCAAAATAAAGTTTCTAAAATTTCTTTTGAAACAAAAATTAGAATAATTTATATTGCCGAAAAAGAAGTTTTTAATAAATCCAGGGGAATAATCGGAGTTTTAGGCGCTTTAAATACGGTTAATACTTTGGATATGAACGGATTAATGCCGGACAAAACGGCAAAAACCCTTGTTAATATGTATGAAACCAGCAAGTCTTCCAGTCCCAAACAAACGGCGATTATGGCCGCATATAAGAAAAGAGGCGGCAATTGGAAAATTGAATCGCAATTTCAAAAAGATTGGAAAAAGTTTTTGGAATTTTTAACTATTTCACAGGCAAGTAAAAAAAATGTTTTAAATATTGAAGAATTAGCGACGCTTTATCATTTTCCGGTTATTGCCTCAAGGGTTCCTTTAGTTAAGAAAACCGGCAGTAAGCGCGGAGAGCCGCCGTTTAGTTTGCCAACTAAATAAATTTATGCTATATATTGTTGCTACTCCTATAGGAAATTTGCAGGATGTTACCTTAAGGGCGCTGGAAATATTAAAAGAATCGGATTTTATACTTTGCGAAGACACTCGTCATAGCCGAATTTTTTTAGATCACTATCAAATCAAAGCTCCAACCATCAGTTATCATCAACATTCCAAATTATCTAAAATGGATTATATTTCCGAATTGCTTCAACAAGACAAAAATCTCGCTTTGATTTGCGACGCCGGTACACCCGGTATTTCTGATCCCGGGAATAAACTGATCAGTCATTTAATTGTGCAGTTGCCGAATTTGAAAATTATTTCCATCCCCGGACCGGCAGCCGTTATTTCGGCTTTAAGTATTTCCGGATTTGAAACAGACAAATTTATTTTTTTAGGTTTTCCTCCTCATAAAAAGGGCAGGAAAACATTTTTTGAACAAGCGGCCGAATTCAAATATACTCTTGCTTTTTATGAATCGCCTTACCGGATATTGAAAGCCTTGAATGAATTGGCGAATTTAGAAGATTTTAAAGATAGAGAGATAACGGTCGCCAGAGAATTAACCAAAAAGTTTGAAACCATTTATCGCGGAACGGCTGAAAATATAATCAATAAAATACCTAAAAATGAAATCAAAGGGGAATTTGTTGTTGTAATCAGAGCAAAAAAATAATTTTTTTAAAATATTAATTTTTTTATATGAATAATAAATTTTATATCACCACTCCCATCTATTACGTTAATGAAAAGCCTCACGTTGGGGGAGCATATACGACGATTGCGGCTGATGTTTTGGCTCGATTTCATCGAATGAAAGGTGATCAAGTTTTTTTCTTAACCGGCACCGACGAACATGGCGAAAAAATAGCTATTTCTGCCGAAGCTAATCATAAAACTCCAAAAGAATGGTGCGATGAAAATTCAGCCAAATATGAAGAAGCTTGGGATGTTTTGAAAATTTCTCATGATAATTTTATCAGAACCACTGATTCAAAACACGAAAAAACAGTAGTGAAAGTTTTAGAGCAATTATTCAAGAAGAAATTAATTTATCCCGGAACTTATCAAGGGCTTTATTGTATAGATTGCGAAAGATATTATACGCCCAAAGAATTGGTTGACGGCAAATGCCCGTTTCATCATCATGATTTGGTGACTCTCTCGGAAGATTGTTATTTTTTTAAATTATCGGCCTTTCAGGATATTTTGTTAAAATTAATTTCCAGTAATGAATTTTTAATTGAGCCGCAAGAAAGAAAAAATGAAATTTTAGGTTTTTTAAAATCTGAAAAATTAGAGGACTTGGCTGTTTCCAGAAAAAAGGTAAAATGGGGTATTGAATTTCCTTTTGATAAAGAGCAAACTATTTATGTTTGGGTTGACGCATTGTTTAATTATTTGTCAGGTATTGATTGGGACGGCGATATCAAAAAATTACCTAAATTTTGGCCGCCGGAAGTGCAATTAATCGGCAAGGATATTTTACGTTTTCATGCCGTAATGTGGCCGGCTCTTCTTTTGGCCCTGGAATTGCCTTTACCGAAAAAACTTTTCGCTCACGGATTTTTTACAGTTAATGGCCAAAAAATGTCCAAATCTTTAGGCACGGGTGTTAATCCGGAAGAGTTAGCCGTAACCTTCGGCGCTGATTCTTTAAGATGGTTATTGCTCTCTCTTTTTCCTTTTGGACAAGACGGAGATCTTTCGGAGTCCAGGCTCTATGATAAATATAATTCCGATTTATCAAACGGTTTGGGTAATTTGGTCAGGCGTGTTTTAACTTTAGCTCAAGACGGTTCGGAATTTGCTTCTTCCAAAATTATCAATGTTGAATTTAAAGAAAAAATTGATTCAGTTTGGCAAAAATACGAGAAAGCTCTGGATGGATTGCATTTTGAAACAGCTATTGCGCAAATTAATGATTTGATTTTTTTCTGCGATAAATATATTAATCAGGAAGAACCGTGGAAATTGTCTAAAACCGATCCAGACAAATTAAAAAATGTACTGTATAATCTTCTTGAATCTTTGCGCCATTTGTCATGTTTAACATGGCCGTTTATGCCCGATAAGAGCAATTTAATCTTGGAATCTTTGGGAATTTTAAGCCAGGAGCATAAAAAAAATCTTTCAGAAATAAAAAAATTCGGCGAAGAAAAATTTGAAAAAGTCAGCCAGGGGAAAGTTTTATTTCCAAAAATTGAGAGCGTTGAATAATTAATTAATTTTAAAATTTATGACATTTTTTGATTTAATTTTATTATTAATCCTTTTTGGTTTTATTTGGTTTAATTTTTGGCAAGGATTGGTTACCAGTTTAGGCGGAATTATCAGTTTAATTTTAGGAGTAACTTTCGCCACCCGTTGGTACGATATAATTGCTTCTAAATTTTTAATTTTAATAATTCATAATCAAAACATTTCCAGACTTATTGCTTTTATCCTGATTTTTATTGTCGCCCGGTTATTGATTATTTTTATTTTTAAGATTATTAATAAAATTTTTGATTTATTGTCCCTGATTCCGTTTTTGAAATCAAGCAATCATTTGGGCGGAGGAGTATTGGGACTAATAGAAGGAGGATTAAAAATTGGCTTGGGTTTGGATTTTCTAAGCAAATTTCCTTTGGGAGATTGGTGGGTGGGAATTTTAACCTCTTCAAATATTGCTCCGATTATGGTAAAATTCAGCCATATTTTGTCTCCGCTTTTACCTGAAGTTTTTAAACAAATTAAATCTTTAATATAATTTTTTTAAATTAAGCCTATGAAAAAAATCGCTCCTTTAACCAAAGTTAAAAAAAGAGATGGCCAACTGGTGCCATTTGATCAAAGCAGAATTGAAAACGCAATTTTTAAAGCTATTACGGCTGTTTCAGGAAAAGATGGGAAAATATCAAAAAAATTATCCGACAAGGTGGTTAAAATCATCGGACGGCGTTTTAAAGATATTATTCCAAATGTTGAAGACATTCAAAATGTCGTTGAAGAAGTTTTAATTTTATCCGATTTGGTTAAAGAAGCTAAAGCTTATATTTTATATAGAGAACAACATAGTAATATCAGAGGCATGGCTTTGGCCGTGGAAAATGTGGCCGTGGTTGATCAATATCTGGGAGAAAAAGATTGGGAAGTGAAAGAAAATGCCAATATGAGTTATTCTCTTCAAGGTTTGAATAATTATATTTCAAATACCATTACCAAAAATTATTGGCTGCATAAAATTTATCCGGTGGAAATTCGCGATGCGGTTAAAAGCGGCGATTTTCATCTTCATAATTTGGGTATTTTGGCTCCTTATTGCATGGGTTGGGATCTTTATGATTTCTTATCCCAGGGTTTTACGGGTGTTTTTGGAAAAATTTCCTCAAAGCCGCCGAAACATTTCAGGGCCGCTTTGGGACAAATAGTTAATTTTATTTATACTGTTCAGGGAGAATGCGCCGGTGCAGTCGCTTTTTCTTCTTTTGATACTTTTCTTGCCCCTTTTATCAGATATGACAAATTAACTTATCCGCAAGTCAAACAAGCAATGCAGGAATTTTTATTTAATTGCAATGTTCCCACCAGGGTGGGTTTTCAGACGCCTTTTGAAAATGTAACCATTGATTTAACTCCACCCGAGGCATTGGCAAAATCACCGGTAATTATCGGGGGCAAACTTCAAAAAGAAACTTATGGTGAATTTCAAAAAGAAATGGATATGTTTAATCGGGCTTTTGCTGAAGTAATGTGCGAAGGAGACGCTCATTCCAGAATTTTTACTTTTCCGATTCCGACTTACAATATCACTAAAAATTTTGATTGGGAAAATCCGGCTTTAAAACCTCTTTGGGAAATGACGGCAAAATTCGGCATACCTTATTTTTCCAATTTTATTAATTCTGATTTAAACCCGGAAGATGTCCGTTCAATGTGCTGCCGTCTCAGATTGGAAACAAAAACACTTCATCATCGCGGCGGCGGGCTTTTCGGCGCAGCTCCGCTTACAGGTTCTATTGGCGTAGTGACGATTAATCTTCCAAGAATCGGTTATTTGGCCAAAACCGATCAGGAATTTTTTGAAAAACTCGGTCATGTAATGGATCTGGCCAGAGAAAGTTTGGAAATCAAAAGAAAAACCCTTGAAGAATTAATTGAAAAAGGGCTTTATCCTTATTCTAAATTTTATTTGCGGAATATTAAGCAATTACGCGGAAATTATTGGGCCAATCATTTTTCAACCATTGGATTAATCGGTATGAATGAAATGCTTCTTAATTTTATGGGTGAAAATATTATTTCAAAGTCAGGCAGAGCATTCGCTTTAAAAGTTCTGGATTTTATGCGTGAGAGATTAGTGACCTATCAGAATGAAACCGGCAATATTTATAATTTAGAAGCTACTCCGGCTGAAGGAACAAGTTATCGTTTGGCCAGACAAGATAAGGCAATGTATCCGGATATTATTACCGCGGGTAAGGAAACTCCGTATTATACAAACTCCACTCAATTACAAGTTGATTATCAAGGCGGGCTGTTTGAAGCCTTAAAATTTCAAGATGAGCTTCAAACAAAATATACAGGAGGCACTGTTTTCCATGCTTTTTTGGGAGAAAAAATCAGTGATATTTCCGTGGTCAAAAAAATAATTAAAAAAGTTTTTGAGAATTTCCGTTTGCCGTATTTTACTCTTTCACCGACATTCAGCATTTGTCCGACTCACGGTTATTTAAGCGGCGAACAATTTAAATGTCCGCAATGCGGTGCCGAGAACGAAGTTTATTCCCGTGTGGTAGGTTATTACAGGCCGGTCCAACAATGGAACAAAGGGAAACAAGAAGAATATCAAGACAGGCAAGAGTTTGATATTACTCAATAAATTGAATTTTTAATTTTAACTTCCAATCCGCCAACTTTTAAATAGTGGCGGATTGGATTTAAACAGAGTATTATTATGATATTTAAGGGTTGGCAAAAAGAATCTTTTATTGAATGGCCGGGTAAAATTACGACAATCGTTTTTGTCGGAGGCTGCAATTTTTGCTGCCCTTTTTGTTATAATAGAACTTTAGTCTTGCATCCTCAAGAATTACCCGATATTGACGAGAAAGAAATTTTGCAATATTTAAAAGAAAATAAAAAAATGATTGAAGGAGTGGTGATTACCGGCGGAGAACCGCTTGTTTTGTCCATAATTAAAAATGATTTAATAAATTTTATTAAGACAGTTAAAAAATTGGGATTAGAAGTTGGGATTGAGACCAATGGAACAAATCCAACCTCGCTTGAATATTTAATACAAAATAAATTAATTGATTATGTGGCCATGGATATTAAGGCACCACTTGAATCTAAAAAATACAAGCAACTTTCTCAAAAATCGGTTAATATGGAAGATATTAAAAAAAGCATTAAAATGATTATTGCTTCAAAGCTTGATTATGAATTTCGGACTACTGTTGTTCCTGGTTTATTGAATCAAGATGATATTCTAAAAATTGCCCAACAAATAAATGGCGCTAAAAAATACGCTTTGAACCAATTTGAGCCCAAGGACGTAATAGATAAAAAGACGGGACTGGTGAAACCATATTCTAAAAAATGGTTTAATGAAGTTGTTAAAAAAATAAAACCATATTGTATTAAAGTAGAAGCGAGAATATGATTGTTTTAAAATTAGGATTGTATCCTTTCAAATAATGGTTTATAATATAATTATCGGTTAAAGTTAAAAATTATATTAAATAATATTTATTAAGTCTAAAATTTATGTTTAAAAAAATATTTGGAAATAATAATAAGCCAACAAATGATTCCCTGGAAACAGATGAAGCCCAGGTTATTTGGACGGAAAAACCAAGAGAACAAAAGAAATCTCCGCCCTTTTTAACTTTTACCTTGGCGCTTCGGCCGGTAGTGGTGATAATTATAATCAGCATTTTAATCGGTGCGGCCGCCGGTGCGGTAACCGGATTTTATGCCGGCAGTTATGCGCTGACGAAATTTGTTTCTTACTCTCAACCTACCATTCTTCATTCCATAACTCAAGCTTCATCTCAAAATCAAACAGATCAAACAGCCGGTACGATCGCGCCGATTATTTTGGGTAATCAGGAGGAGAGCGATATTGTTTCGGCGGTTAAAAAAACCAGTCCGGCCGTGGTTAATGTTATTGTTTCAAAATATGTAACCACTTATTATAGCGATACAGCCAGCCCTTTTGATGAATTATTTAATGATTGGTTCGGACAGAGCGTTCCTACTCCAACTCCAAATAACAGCCAAAAACAAAAACAAGAAGTTGGCGGCGGAACAGGATTTGTTGTTTCTTCAAAAGATGGTTTAATTTTAACCAACAAGCATGTGGCCAGCGATGAAACGGCAGAATATACGGTTGTGACAAATGACGGAAAAAAATATGATGCAAAAATTTTAGCCCAAGATCCTTTTAATGATATTGCTATTTTAAAAATTGAGATCAAAGATTTACCGGAAGTTCAATTGGGCGATTCTGAAAAAATTCAAATTGGTCAAACAGTTATTGCCATTGGCAATGCTTTAGGCGAATATAGAAACACGGTTACCAAGGGCGTAATTAGCGGTGTTGGCAGACGAGTAGTAGCGGGTGATAATACCGGTTCATCTGAAGTTTTGGAAAATGTTATTCAAACTGACGCGGCAATTAATTTGGGAAATTCAGGCGGACCTTTAATCAATACTCACGGTGAAGTGATTGGCATTAATACTGCCATCAATAGCCAAGGACAAATGATTGGTTTTGCCATTCCTATTAATCAGGCCAAGCAAGTGATTGAAAGCGTCAAAAAATACGGCAAGATTGTCAGGCCGTATTTGGGCGTAAGATATGTTTTAATTAATGAAGAAATAGTTAAAAAAAATAATTTATCCGTAAATTATGGAGCTTTGGTTTTACGCGGCACCGATCAGACAGAATTAGCCATTATTCCCGGCGGACCGGCTGATAAAGCTGGTATTGAAGAAGGAGATATTATTTTAGAAGTTAATGGCGTAAAAATTACAGAAGATAATTCTTTGAGCAAAACAATTCAAAACCTTAAACCCGGAGACGAAGTTGGGTTGAAAATTTTACACAAAGGCGTGGAAAAAACAGTTAAGGCGAAATTAGAAGAATATTCACCCCGTTAGAAATTTAAAACAGAATTATTTATTAAATTAAACCGACAGCGAAGCGGCTTCGCCTTATAATTTTAGTGAAAAATAAAATCTACGATGAATTTCTAACGGGGTAAAGGATAATTAATAATTTAATTTAATTATAAAAGGAGCTCGATGTATCAGAGCTCCTTTTGTTTAAAAGACAATTTTTAATGCAACTGTAAATCCTACGATAGTCAATATAAACCGAGAAGAGACGACCATGGAGACAAAACTCTTTTGGACCTTAGCCTCGGAAGTAATTTGGTCATAGTCAATAGCAGCAGAGAAAGGATTTGTCGCAAGATTGAGAATAAAAGCAACTATACAAACAAGAGTGCATAAAGCGGCAATACCGAAATTACCGGCTGAAGAAGTCATTTTACCCACTCCGGCTGCAATCCAGAAAGCAACAATCATTATTAACATAAAGAATGATTGTTCTTTAACGAATTTATTCATTTTTCCCCCTATTTTTAAGATAATATTAGGTTAAATTATGAAACATAATATTATTTAACTGTTATTATAATAGCATATTTTTTGAGTTTTGTCAAGTTATTTTTTTTAAGTGTTGCTTTTTTAATAATAATGCTTTATGATAAAGTCATGCAGGAATTAATCACTGAATTAAAAGATTTTAAACAGAGGCTCGGAAAAGTCCGAGACTGTCTTTGATATTGATAAAAAAAAGCAAAAAATAAAGGAAATTGAATTTGAAATGGCTGAACCTGATTTTTGGCAGAACAGGGAACTGGGAGAAAAAAAATCGCGTGAATTCAGCCAATTAAAAGAAGAAGTGGAAAAATGGGAGAAAATAGAAAAGTCGGTCAGAGATTTTTTGGAAATAGCCCAAGAAGACGAAAAAGATCAATCAGTAAATTTAAGAGAAGATATTAAAGAACAATTGAATTTAATCAGAAAAGAATTGGAAAATTTGGAAAAAACAACTTTTTTCAGCGGTAAATACGACAAAGAAAATGTGATTTTATCAATTTTTGCCGGAGCGGGCGGAGTGGATGCTCAAGATTGGACGGAAATACTTTTAAGAATGTATTTAAGGTTTGTTGAGAAAAAAAATTGGCGAGCGGCGATTATTGATCAATCGCGCGGCACTGAAGCGGGAATAAAAAGCGTTACTTTGGAAATTCAGGGAAATTATGCTTACGGTTTTTTAAAAAGTGAAGCGGGCGTTCATCGATTGGTGCGCATTTCTCCTTTTGACGCGGAAAAAATGCGCCACACTTCTTTCGCTTTGATTGAAATTTTACCGGAGATAGAAGAAGTGGAAATTGAAATTAATCCTGATGATTTAAGAATGGATACTTTTTTGGCTTCAGGGCACGGCGGACAAAATGTCCAGAAAACAGAATCAGCCATCAGAATCACTCATTTGCCGACAAAAATTTCCGTCAGTTGCCAATCAGAAAGAAGCCAATCTCAAAATAAGGAAAAAGCGCTTAAAATTTTAAAATCAAAACTTTTCAGATATTATCAGGCCGAGCAAGAAGAAGAAAAAGAACGGTTGCGCGGCGAATTCAAATCCGCATCTTGGGGAAATCAAATTCGTTCTTACGTCATTCACCCGTATAAAATGGTTAAAGATTTGAGAACCGGTTATGAGACATCAGATGCCCAAAAAATTTTAGACGGAGAGCTGGATGAAATAATTGAAAGTTATCTTAAAAAACGTGATACAGCGGTTTAAAAATTTTTAATTTTAGCGGCGCTTAAGTGAGGAGCTGAATAAATTTAATCATTATGTCTAAAATGAGATTTAAAATATTATTCTTCGTTTTATTGATTCTTCTATTTTTGGTGGATTTTTTTGTAGTCGGAAATTATGATTCAGTTTGTCGTCAGCATAAAGGTTATAGCTATAGTTATTTTTCCGATGGGGGGGCGATTAAATCAATGACTCAATTCGGCGCAGAAAGAATTAAATATAATTTTGAAAACTTTTTTATTTTTTGGATATCTCCGCCCATTGCTCAAACATTCACTAATTTAAAAGAATTTATTACTTGCGACGGAAATACGGCCGCGGAAAATATTTTTCATTTTGTCGGATTTTTTGCAATAACTTTGATTATTTTATATTTTTTTCGACTTAATATTTGGTATGCGCTGTTAATCGGTTTTGTATTTAATATTTTTCATGAATATGTGGCTGAAGGAATTTGTTGTGATCCATCGTTTTTGGATCTTTGGTTGGATAGCGGCGGTATTGCTTTGGGTATTTTATTTTTCTTAGCCAAGAGAGTTATATGGATGTTTCGAGAATAGTTTTCTATTGCTTGCTATGTTTTATCGGAGGCATCGGATTGGCTTCGTTTCTCTATGTGCCGTACTTTGTTTATTTGCCGGTATTCTTATTGATTTTATTTTTTTGCGTTTTTAAAAGGCCAACTAGAAATATTTGGCCTTTTGTCTTTTTCGCCATCTTTTTTATTTTAGGTGCAATTCGTTATAATTTTAGTTTTCCCAAAATTGATGAAAATAATGTGGCTTTTTACAACAACACGAATCTTGTTTTTGAAGGACAAATTATCGGCGACCCAGATGTTAAAACAGATAAAATTCAGATGATTATTGGTAAAGTAAAAATAAATAATCATCAATATAATGGTAAGATTTTAGTTAATGCGCCGCTTTATTCCAATTATCAGTATGGCGATTCAGTGGAAATAGAATGTCCGCTCAAGGGAGTGTTTGATAATGGGTTTAAAAATAATGCGGCAATTATCAATGATATTTATTCGGTTTGTTATTTTCCAAAAATAAAAAACTTAAATCATAATCAAGGTAATTTTTTCTATCAAAAAATATTTTCATTTAAAAATCAGGTAAAAAATTTAATTGATCAAAGTTTTTCCGAACCGCAAGGATCTGTTTTTTCGGCTTTATTATTGGGACTTCAGCGCCAAATTCCGCCGGAAGTCAGAAATTGGTTTTCAACAACCGGCACAACCCATATTTTATCGGTTTCCGGATTGCATGTGGCGATTTTATCTCAACTGATAATGATTTTTATTGTCAGTGTTTTATTGATTCGCCGCCAAACAGCTTTCTGGCTGGCGGCGATATTAATCATATTTTTTGTTATTTTAGTCGGCGCGCCGGCCGCGGCCGTGAGAGCGGCGATTATGGGCTTGGGTATTCTTTTTGCTCAAAAAATAGGCCGTCCTCAGTCCGGACTAAGGATTGTTATTTGGGCGGCCGCGATTATGCTTTTAATTAATCCGAAGCTTTTAGCTCTGGATATTGGTTTTCAATTATCTTTTACTTCAATTTTGGGCTTGATATTTTTTACTCCGCTTTTTAATCAATATTTCAAGAAAATACCAAATCTTAGGTATTTACCGATCAAAGATTGTTTGTCAGCCACTTTCAGCGCTCAGGTTTTTGTCTTTCCTTTTATTATGTATTATTTCGGCACCCTGTCATTGGCCGCACCCCTGGCTAATATTTTAATTTTACCCATTATCCCGGTTTTAATGTTTTTAGGAATATTTTTTGTTTTATTCGGAACAATTTCTGTTTTTTTGGCGCAAATTTTATTTTGGCCGATTTGGCTCGGTCTGACCTTTTTAATTTTAATAGTAAAAATTATCGCTAAGATTTTTTATTTTTCTCCCATTATTATCAATTTTCCTTTAATTGCCGCTTTAATTTTATATTTTTTTATTATTTGGTGGTTAATTTATGCCCAAAAAATTCAGTCCAAAAATTCTTAAAATAATCATTTTTTCAATTGCCGGACTTTTGTTGATTAATCTGGTTGTTTTGGGTTATTGGTTGATTTTGACACAGAATAATTATAATTCTTTAAGAGTTGTTTTTTTTGATGTCGGACAAGGCGACTCGGCTTTGATTCAGACACCGGAAGGAAAAAATATTTTAATAGATGGCGGGCCGGATAAAAATGTTATTTATAAATTGGATAAATATATTCCCATTACTCGCCGAAAAATTGATTTAATGATTTTAACTCATCCCGACCCGGATCATCTTATCGGTTTGGTTGAAGTTTTAAAGCGTTGGCCGGTGGATCAAATCGTCACCAATAATACTGAAGAGACGGATTCGCTTTATTTTGAATGGAAAAAATTAATTCAAGAAAAAAATATCACGCCCGTTGTCATTTCAGAACAGCGTAAAATTTGGCTGAATGATCAAATTTATTTGGATTTTTTGTGGCCGATTCAAGAATTGGCCGGCCAGTTCTTAAAAGATGATAATAATCCCAATTCTTTGGTTTTTAAATTAGTTGATAATAAAAATAAAATTCTTTTTACCGGCGATGCTACCAGCGAAATAGAGAAAATATTATTGGACAATAATTATGATTTGCAATCTCAAATTTTAAAAGTCGGGCATCACGGTTCAAAATATTCTTCGGATGCGGATTTTTTGGAAAAAATAAGCCCGATTTACGGCATTATTTCAGTTGGTCAAAATAATAAATTCGGCCATCCCAGTTTGCGGGCTTTAACGAATTTGGAAAAAATCAATGCAGGAATATTGAGAACAGATCAAAATGGCGACATTATTCTTATTGATAAAGGCGGGAAATTATTTTTTAAAACCGAAAGATAGTTTTGATTTTTAACCATTGATTAATCGTAATATTGTTATAAAATGTCATTATGACCTTATCTATTATTGTTCCCGTTTACAACGAGAAGAAAACGATTTTGAAAATTTTGAAACATCTTGAAATGGTGAATTTTGATTGCGATTATGAAATTATCGTGGTTGACGATGGTTCTACAGATGGCACTACTGCTTTATTAAAATCCGAAATCCTAAATCCGAAATCCGAAACAAATTCCAAATTCCAAATTCAAAATTCCAAAATTAGAATTTTTTTTCAAAATAAAAATTCTGGCAAGGGCGCGGCGTTGAGGCGTGGATTTCAAGAGGCGAATGGTGAAATTATTATCATTCAGGATGCTGATTTGGAATATAATCCGCAAGATTTGCCGAAACTTATCCGGCCAATTTTAGAAGGACAAGCGGACATAGTTTTTGGGTCAAGGTTTCTAATTAAACAAAAAGCAAAATATAAAATATTTTATTTAGGCAATCGTTTGATTGCCTTTTTATTTTTTATTTTTTACGGTCGAAAAATTACCGATCCTTGGACTTGCTATAAAGTTTTTAAAAAATCGATTATTAAAAATTTAAAATTAAAATCCAATGGTTTTGAAATGGAGCTTGAGATGACGGCTAAATTTTTGCGCAAGGGTTATAAAATTTTAGAAATGCCGATTTTTTATCAAAGCCGAACTTACGCCGAAGGAAAAAAAATCAAATGGATTGACGGACTGAAGGCTATTTGGACAATAATTAAATATAGGTTTTGTTTATGATTGATTTTTTAGAAAAAATTTGTTAAGATTAAGTTATTATGAATTTTTTATATTGGTTATTCAGCTTTATTTTTGGCTTGGCAATCGGCAGTTTTTTAAATTGCTTAATTTGGCGTTTGCATATTAAAAAATCAATCCTCGGACGTTCTGTTTGTCCGGACTGCGGTCATCAAATCGCATGGTATGACAATATTCCTCTCTTGAGTTTTATTTTTCTTAAAGGACGCTGCCGTTATTGCCATCAAAAAATTTCTTGGCAATATCCGATGGTTGAGTTGGCGACCGGACTTCTCTTTGTGTTTTCTTTTTTAATTTTAGATTCCAGTCTTCATATTTTAGATTCCATATTTTATCTTTCGCTTTTTCGTTATTGGATTATTTCAGCTGTTTTAATTTTTACTTTTGTCTATGATTTTAAATATCTTGAGATTGAAGATATTGTTCTTTTGCCTTCAGCCGGGATAATTTTTGTTTTGGATTTATTACTGGGTTATTCGGCGATTAAAATATTATTAGCTGTTTTCATCGCTGTTCTTTTTTTCCTTCTTCAATATTGGATAACCAAGGGCAAGGGAGTGGGATTAGGCGATTACAGAATCGGTATTTTTATGGGCATGGCTCTGGGAAATTGGTCGCAACTGGCAGTGGCGATTTTTATTTCATATATTGTCGGCACCTTGGTCAGTTTGATTTTATTAATCGGAAAAAAGAAAGGAATGAAAAGTATGATTCCATTGGGACCGTTTTTGGCCATTGGCACATTTACTGCTCTTTTTTACGGCCGGCAAATAATTAATTGGTACTTACAATCAATTTAACATGATAACAAGACACTATAATAATAAAGTAATAAAAAATAAATTTTGCAAAGCAAAATTTATTAATGTTACAATGCTAAAATGTTACAATGCTAAAATAAAGACAGGTTTTACCCTTATTGAACTTGTTGTTGTTATCAGTATTACGGCTTTAATCGCCGGAATGGTTTTTAGTAATATGAGAAGCGGCGGGCGTTCTGTGAATATTAATTCTGACGCGGAGAAATTAGCCGGAATTATCAAACAAGCTCAAATGATGTCATTAAGCGGCCAGCAAATTGGCGGAGTCAGGCCGGATGGTTTTGGCGTTTATGTTACTGCCGATTCTTATAAACTTTTTGCCGATACTTATCAATCTTCTAATCATTTATATACGGAGGGGCAAGATACGGTAATTCAATCTTTTGATTTTACTCAGTATGTGGAAGCGAGTCCGACCGGAACGACTATAATTTTTACTCCGCCACAGGGCATAATTTATATATTTGACCCGGATCATCCCTCAGAAGGGCAACTGCTGACAACCAATCAATTAATAACTCTTACGCAAACAGAAGAAAATTTGAATGCTTATGTGAAGGTTAAGGCTTATGGTGAAGTTGATGTTCGCAAATCGTTATAATATATTAGAATTAAAAAATTAATTTTAGAAATAAAAAATTAAAATTATGAAACGCAGTGGACAGAGTTTAATTGAAACCATTGTCGCCATTGGTATGATTACGGTTGCCATAGTGGCTATTTTATCTGTGGGATTAAGTAATTTAATGTTGGGCGGACAAACCTCAGAAAGAGTGGTGGCGACAAATTTGGCTCGAGAGGGCATTGAAATTGTTAATGCCATCAGAAACAGTCAAAGATTAGATCCGTCTAAATCTTGGCCTTATGGCGTGGAAACAGGCAATTGGGTTGTTGATTATTTAGATGATACCGATTTAACTCTTTCCGCCAGCGATGCCACTATCAGCCAATGCGATAATTGCAATCTTTACACAACCGGTAATGATGTTTATACCCGTGATTCTGGCAGTGGCAATACATTAACGATTTATCGCAGATTAATTAATATTTCTAATGGCGATATTTTGGGTGGAAATTGTCTTAACGCCGGAGATTGTGAAAAAATAATTACCTCCACGGTTTATTGGATGGAAAGAGGAAGGCCTCATAGTATTGAACTTGAAACTCATTTAACGGATTGGAGGTAAAAATCATGGCAACATGATAACATTTTAACATTATAGCATTATGAATAGTAAAGAATTTTACGAAAAACTCAAAGAAAAAATGGATGAGTATGCTCATTTTATTTATCAAATAAGTCGT
>JAQUOF010000006.1 GCA_028717225.1 Patescibacteria group bacterium | reverse complement strand
TGGAGGTAAAAATCATGGCAACATGATAACATTTTAACATTATAGCATTATGAATAGTAAAGAATTTTACGAAAAACTCAAAGAAAAAATGGATGAGTATGCTCATTTTATTTATCAAATAAGTCGTAAATTTCCATCAGATGAATTATATGGTATGACTTCGCAGATTAGGAGAGCATCTTTGTCTGTTATTTTAAATTTTATTGAAGGATTCGCGCGTTTTCGCAAGACTGTTCAATATAATTTTTTTGAAATTTCTTACGGATCATTGAAAGAATCAAAATATCTTTTACATTTTTCTTTGGTTGAAAAATATATTTTAAAAGAAGAATATAATAAAGGCACAAAGATGGCAGATGAAATCGGTGCCATGTTATGGTCAATAATAAGGGGTTTAAAAAATGATATTAAAAAATAAATGTTACAATGTTAAAATGCTAAAATGTTATAATGCCAAGGGCTTCACTCTTATTGAGCTTTTAGTTTCTTTAAGTATTTTAATAGTAGTGGTTTTGTCGGCGATCGGCATTTATATTAATATTATCGGTACGCGCAGTAAAAGTTTGGGGCAATTGAATCTTCAGGAAGACGGGCAATATATTATGAGTTTGATTGTTAAAGATATCCGGGCCGGGAGAATAGATTATGCAAATTATATTGGTGGTGGAGGAGATGATACTTGCGGAAGCATCGTTAGTCCGGCGCCGCAATTATGTTTATTGGATTCAAGCGGTAATAAAATCAGATTTAAAAAAGATATAATTGACGGCCGGGGAGTTTTTGAAAAATGCACCGGAAATCCTTGTTCTGATTATCAAACCATTACTATGATCAATTTGGGTGTTGAGCGTCTTGATTTTTATATCAATCCGTCCGCCAATCCTTTTACGGCCGGTTCCACCACTTATATTCATCCTCGCGTTACTATAATTTTAAAATTAAAATCTTTAATTGAAAAACCGGGCGAAAAACAAATAATTCTTGAACAAACGATTCCTCAGAGATATGAACTTAAGAAGTAACATTATAACATGGCAACATGATAACATTTTAACATAATAATATGGCAACAATGCAACATAATATTAATAAAATAATAAAAAAACTTCGCAAAGATTTTTTATTTAATGTTACAATGCTAAAATGTTACAATGCTAAAATGAATCAGGGCCTTTCCATAATTTTAATTCTCTTGATTATTTCTTCCATTTTAACCGGCACGGTTATTGTTGGTGAAACCCTCATCAGGCACACTCAGATAGTTAAAGGGGCGGAAGTTTCAGAAAAAGCTTTTTTTGCCGCCGAAACTGCGGTTGAAAAAGCGATTTATCAGGTATTGAAAAATTATACGAATATTTCCACTTATTCTATTATAGACGGCGAACTTTCAAATGGTGCTCAATATAACATTGCAGTTGGTGGAGTAGTGGCGGATACTGCCGATCCCATCGGAGGACTGCCAATTATTTGTGCTGACACGGATTGTGATGGCGAGGGTGAGAATCCTTGGTCTTTTGATCTTGGCATAGGCGAATCTTTCCAATTAAATTTAGATTTGAATGGAGTGGATTATCCCGACACCTTGCGCATTGAACGAACCGGCGACGGTAGCTCCGGCGATTTGATTGTTTATCAATGCATAGCTCCTGCTGCCGGCACAGGAATATGCACTTCCACGAGTCAGCTTTTTAATCCGAATTTTACAGCACAAAATATTGACGTTTCTACTGTTCCGACAGATTTTTATCGGATTAGAATAAATAATTTCGGAGCAGTCGGTACTTATACTTTAAAACCAATCTCTACCGCTTTGCCGATTGGCGTAAGTATTACCGCTAAGGGATCTTATCAAGGTTATGAACGGCAAATAAATGACAATTATCCAAAGTGGCAGAAATTCGGGATTTAAATGTTTTATCCACCCTTGAAGAATTGTAAATTCTATAATTAGGAATATAATGAATAGTATAATAATTGAAATTCTCAAAAGGAATTTTTAATAAAAAATTATGAAAATTTCCCGTAAAGCGATAACTAATAAATTTTTGATAAAAAGTTTTTTTATCGCTATTTTAATTATTGGCGCCAGCGCAATGGTAGTTTTTGCTGCTTGGACGGAACCTACTTTATATCCGCCGGACGGAAACGCTTCAGCGCCGATTAATATCGGTACAACCAGCCAAAGTAAGGAGGGTGATTTAAGTATTGGTACAATAACACCTATTAGCGGGAATGCGTTTACAGGATATACTTATAATTCAGGAAGCTATGGTGTTTATGGTTATTCTGATACCTCTAGAGGGGTATACGGTTTAACCGGTGCAAGTAATGGAGTAGGAGTTTATGGTGAAAGTACGGGTAGTAATAGCTATGGTGTTTATGGTGTTAGTAGCTCCGGGACGGGTATTTACGGGAGTACTAGTTCTGGTTATTCTGGTATTTTTATGGGTGGCAATGTCGGTATCGGGACTGCGATCCCAGTATATCCCTTAACAGTTAATGGTAATGTTCAAATTGGCAGTAATTTGTATTTGAATAGTGGAACAACAAAATTAATTTATTCCTCAGGGAATGAAGTGAGTATTAAAAGTCTTGGGGGATCAGGATTTATTTCATTTTATGGCAATGATGGCACAAATCGTGAAATGATGAGATTGACGGGCGCGAATTTAGGTATCGGGACAACAGCTCCCGATACGATTTTAGATATTAATGGCGCTTTAACAACTCGTGGCATGGCTGCTCCGGCAACTTCTCCTGCCGGCCAGGGCAGAATATATTTCGATTCAACAGCCAATGCATTTAAAGTTTCAGAAAATAATGGCGCTTATACCAATCTTGTGGGAGGTACTAATTATTGGACTCAAACAGCTACCGGCAATCATATTTATAACAATAATTCCGGCAATGTCGGAATTGGCACAACCGCAACACCTTTGGCCTTGCTTCATGTTTTAGGAGTGTCGGTTGTTGATGGTACTAGTGCGAGAAGAAATCTCGTTCTTCAGGATTCCGCGACCGCAGCTCAAGGTGTTGGCGGCGGAGTATCTTTCGGCGGCAAATATGCGGCCGCAGGTTCTGCCACTCAAGATTTTTCCAATATTTGGGGTATTAAAGAAAACGTAAACGATAACGATTATGCCGGAGCATTGCTTTTCGGCACAAGAATTAACGGCGGAGTCCCGACAGAACGAATGCGTATTTCAAGCGCGGGCTATGTCGGCATTGGAACATCTATTCCGCAACGACCCCTTACGGTTTATTCAGATTCAGGCCTGGACGTAAGATCATCAACCGCTAGTTATTCTGTTAACCTTAATTATTTATATGGCAATACTATTGCTTCATTATATGCAATGGCCGGCGCTGGTGTTTCAAATTTAGCTCTTAATCCGGCAGGTGGTAATGTCGGCATTGGAACGACAATACCCGGATATAAATTTGATGTTTGGGATTCCGGGACCACGGCTATGGCTAGAATTAATAATAATAGTGCAACCCATTACTATACCGGTTTGCGATTAGACAGAGAAGCTTCAGAGAAATGGTTTATGGGCATGAACGCTACTGCCGGTAATGATAATTTAGTATTCAGACGAGCAGGTACTACTGATGATATGGTGATTAGCACGAGCGGTTATGTTGGTATCGGAACAACCGCGCCGATATCGCAATTATCCGTAGCCATACCATACGCAAAAACAGATACCACGGAACGGGACGGAATTTCCATGGTGACTAATGATGCGTCATATCCTTTTAAACTTAATTTTTCAATTATAGGCGCGGCTACCACATCTAATCGAGCGGCGATTTTACAAACTAGCGACAGCGGTTCGGCTTATGGCGGAAATTTAATTCTTCAACCGAATACCGGCAATGTCGGTATTGGGACAACCGGACCAAGTGCTAATAAATTAGTTATTGATGGCGGCGGACTTACTTTCCAAGGCGGCGGTTCTCATTATGTTACCGGTTTAACGCCACTGGGAGCCGGCGATCCGGATACTTATGCTGCTAATAAAGGTTATGTTGATGCTATCGCAACAGGTACGGGCAGTGTTGGTCTTTGGCGAGGCAGTATGACTGGTAATATTTATGCTGCTAATTCCGGTAATGTCGGCATCGGGACAACCGTGCCATTGTATAAATTAGATGTTAGTGGAGATCTTTATGCGACAAGTACAAACCATGCCATTAATGGTGTTTCAACCGGTTCTGGTAAATATGGAATTTATGGTATTAGTGATACAGGAGCGGCCAGGGGCGTTTACGGTGTAACCAGTTCAAGCACCGGGTCTGGAGTTTATGGCGAAAGTACCAGCGGCAGTGGCGGTTATGGTCTTTATGGAATTAGTAACGCGGGCACAGCTATTCATGGCACTACTACTTCTGGTTATGCCGGAATTTTTATGGGTGGCAATGTCGGTATCGGGACAACCGGGCCAACGCATCTTCTAGAAGTAAAAAGTTATAGTAGTGCTATTGGTTTAAATGTTATTAAAAATGGCTGGTCAACACAAATAGGCTATGATTTTACCACTACCGGGACTTCTTATCCAAGAAGTTTGGGATTGGGAATAATGTCAGGAAATAATTATGCGGCCGATATTCCCGTGGCGCAATCAGCATGGAATGGCGGTTACGGCGGCTATATAGGTCTTTGGGCTGATGCTAATGGAGGAGTAGAGGCTGGCAGTAATGTGGTTGGTGTGGTTTCAATTCCGCGAGGAGCCGGCAGCGGCAGTGCTTTTGGTTTTTATTCCAATTTAGCTAATGCGGGAGGTAGTTATACAAAATATGGTATTTATAATACAGGAGAAACTTATGACTATTTTGCCGGCAATGTCGGCATTGGGACGACAAATCCGGTAACAAAATTATATGTTAATGGTACTGCGCAAATAGATGGTCAACTAAATATGAATGGAGCCAGTATTATTGGTGTTAATAAACTTACTGTCAGCACAATTGATCCGGTTTATGAAATTGATGGAATAAAATATGCGACTTATGTTTCTGATTTTGCCGGAGGTGTTCGGACTGAAACCACGGGCGTGATAAAAATTCAAAATACAAAATACGAAATTGATTTTGATAATTTAAAAACAGGTTCTGATTTATGGCTTTTCTGGCAAAGCTCATCTAAAAATTTAGATGATACAGTTGTTATGTTAACTCCGAATTTTAATGGCAAGGTTTGGTATGAAAAATCAGGCAATCAATTGACAATTTATGGCGATCAATTTGGAGAAATTTCTTATCGCTTAACCGCGCCGAGAAAAGATTATCAAGATTGGACGAATTTTGTTAAAGATTAAAAGTATCTAAATAAAATTGACCTAATTTTTAATTTCTAAATAATTAAAATTTGGGTCATTGGGATTTATTTAGGTCAATTAGAAATTAGAAATTGAAAATTAAAGATGTCTCAAAAAAGGAATAAACAATTTTTTAGAAAAAAGCATTTTTTGCCGGTTTTAACAATACTCACGGCAATTTTTATTATCTTGGCTGTAATTATTTTGCTTACCAAAAATGCTCAAGCGCCGGGATTTTTTTATAATATTGAACCGCAACCGGAAACAAAACCTAGCCCTGAGCCTGTCGAAGGAGTTAACCCTGAGCCCGTGAAACCGATTGAAACTCTAAAGCCAGTTGAACCCATTGTTGATAATTCTTTTTCTGAATATTCTTCAGCCAGTTTTACTGATTTATTTTCCGGCCAAGCCTGGTTGGATACGACTCAAACTAATTTATATTTTGATTGGACAAGTGAAAATCTTCTTTTTCCGCCGGTTTTAGACACTAAAGAAGTTTCTACCGGTGATTTTTTAACTAATTTTATTCCGGAAAAAGTCAATTCTGAAGGTGGTCTTGCTTTATTTATCGGCACTCATCGCATCAGCCATAAAAAACAATTGCTGATTTGGCAAATGAATAAACAAAATAATTCCGACGCAAAAGTCGGAACAGGCTGGTCAAAATTTGATGTTTCGACTTTACTCAACATCAACCCTGAGTCCACCGAACGGGTTGATTTTTCAACCATAGGCCTTAGTGAAACGCCAATTCTTGGTTTGGAGAAAATTTCTTCATCTTCAAGTTGGCTGCTTTTCAGCCGAGCTGATGACAATCTTAAAATTAATATTTTAAAAATTACTAACTCGGAAACCAATCATTTGCAAATTGAATCAATTGCCGAAAAATTTTGGCCAATGCAGTCATTTAATGACATTCAAATAGAATGCGGCGAAAAAAATTGCTTGATCGCCACTGGCGAACCATTAACTATTTTTAAGGTTGATGCCAATGGCAATTTAACAGTTTTAGAAAATTTAACAAAATCTTTAAAAGAAAAAAATCCTGATCAAGTGGTAATAGCAAAAGGATTATCAGCGGAAAATTGGTTAGTGGCTTGGTCAAAAAAAGTTCCGCGTGAGTCCGCGTTTATGTATCAATTTGAAGTTGATGAAATTAAAGGTGAAATTCTAAATAATAAGGGTCATATTCTCACGGCTGAATATCCTGGTCGGCCATCGTTGATGGTTCTAAAAAATAAAAATATTTTTCTTTTTTGGGGAAGTTATTTTACTCAGGCCTACGAAATTACTCCGCAAAACAAACTGATTGATTTATCCGGTGATTTCGGTTGGCGAATTTCCGCCAATAAACTTTTTCATCTTTATCAATTATCTCGCTCAATTTATATAAAAAATGAAGACCGCTCTATTATTCGTTGGGGAGGCGGAACAAATATCAGAATTGATCCGAAATTTTGGTTTACTTTTAACCCCGATTTTTTGAAAATTATTCCCCGCCAAAATTTTGTTTCACAAAATTTAGGTGGGCAGGCCAATCCTGAGAATTCTGATTCAGGCTATCTTATTGCCGGCGTGCCATCAGGCGGAACAAAAATTTATCAATTTAATGATTTGGGTTTTGATTTATCTGAACCCCGTCAAGTTGTTTCCGCCAAAATTAATTTTTCCGTGGCAGAAATTAAAGCGGCCCAAATCACCAATTTACAAGGGAAAATAGATAGTGCCAAAAGGGAATATTGGCTTTCAAATGACGGTGGGAAGGGTTGGCAAAAAGCGGAAATGGGCAAACCGGTAATTTTTACAACAATTGGCAATGACCTCCGCTATAAAATTATTCTAACACCAAACTCCGGCGATTCTTTTATTACTCCTGTTTTAAATTCAATTTATCTTTGGTACTGGTATAAATGATATAATTACAAATTCTAAATAATATAAAATTAACCTAATTTCTAATTCCTAAACAATGGCCCAAACTCAAAATCCCAAATCAAAATACGATCTTGAAGAAAGAACCGCCAAATTTGGCGAGGAAATTATTAAGTTTTGTATGGATATTCCCAAAAATGAGATTACGAAACCTATTATCAATCAATTAGTTAAATGTGGAACTTCAGTTGGTGCTAATTATAGCGAAGCTGATGACGCAGAAAGCAAGGCGGATTTCAGACACAAGATTGGTATTTGCAAAAAAGAATCGCGAGAATGTAAACATTTTCTTAGAATGTCAACAGTAGCCGTACCCGATATGAAAGATACAGCCAGAATATTATGGAAAGAAGCTCAAGAAATAAACCTTATTTTTAACGCGATTTACCAGAAAGTTAAATAATTAGAAATTTTATAATTTGGGATTTATTTAGGTTAATTAGAAATTAGGAATTAGAAATTTCATAATAGATATTTACATTTCAATTATCCACTTTATATTATTGACCCACCCATAAAAAGGGGATACAATATAAGAGTAAAGTTAGTATTTTAAGTATAAAATTGATTATTTAAATATATGAAAAAACAAATATTTTCTTCAAAAATTATTTATTTTTCTATTTTTTTAATTTTTATTTGTTTCAGTTTTTGGGGAATAAAAAATGTGGGAGCGAAAACCACTAATTTTGATACTACTATTGATGGTATTAATTTTTTGAAATCGGGTGGAGGCGAAATCACTAATCTTACTATTGGCGCTGGTATTGGTTCAAATGCCGCAACAATTGACTATGTTAAGTCCAGTGTATTAGGTACGGGTACAAGTGCAGTCGGTCTCTGGATGGACGGCACTACTTATATTTATCCAACCAATGTACCGGCTAATAGTTTTGTTATTTTGGATACAGGTAATGTGGGCATTGGAAGCTCAGCTCCTAGTCAGCCGTTACAAGTTGTGGCTAATTCCAGTCAGCGGGGCGTAGGCATTATGACATATTCGCCAACATCAGCAGGATCTGCTTCTCTTGATTTTTACACGCAAGCAAACCGCGCATTGGGTTCTCAAATAGTAGGATGGAATACAAATACTGGCGAATTAGGAATATATACTAATGCCGGCGCTACTCTTGGTTTATATCAAAATGCCACCGGCTATGTCGGTATTGGAATAACAATACCCGGATACAAGTTTGATGTCTGGGATTCCGGAACCACGGCTATATCAAGAATTAATAATGACAGCGCAACTCGCCGTTACACAGGCTTGCGGTTAGATCGTCAAGCAAGTGAAAAATGGTTTGTGGGCTTAAATGATACTACCGGAAGTGATAATTTAGTATTCAGACGAGCGGGTACCACTGATGACATGGTGATTAACACAAGTGGTTACATCGGTATCGGAACAACAATTCCGAGTAATCCGTTGCATATAAAAAGCACATCCAGTCCTCAATTAAAAATTGAATATGACGCAGGCCGTTATGCTGTTATTAGTCATGATGGAAGTATAACAAATAATGATAATACAGGTGCAAATCCGATTATTTTTACCACCGGTGGTTCTGGGGTTGGAGATCATGATATTGTTTTTGTGCCAGAAGGCGCTGAGGCAATGAGAATAAAAGCAGGTGGCTATGTCGGTATTGGAACAACAATCCCGGCAGGAATTCTTCATACAGCTGTAGCGGATGGAATGGTATATTGGGATACTTATTCATCAACAGCGGCTAATAGGATACAAATGGTATTTAGAAAATCTGCAAGTAATACTATTGGATCAATGTCACAAACAGCAACTTCAGAAGAGCTTGGAGGTGTTGAATTTAAAGGAGTGGATAATGGAAATAATTCAGATTGGGGCGCTGTAATCCAGGCAACTCAAGATGGTGCATCTGGAACAAAAGTTCCGACTAATTTATTTTTATATACATCGGGTAGCTCTGCGTTAAATACAAATCAATTGGTTTTACATAATGATGGCAATGTTGGTATTGGAACATCAAGTCCAAATAAAAAATTACATGTTTATAATACCAGTGTAAATGCTGAAATTGATATTCAAAGCGTGGCTGGAGCAAATAAACATTGGGCGATTTATCATGATTCCGGCACAGATTCTTTGCGTTTTTGGAACAATAGTGTTGAGGGTGTTACTGATGGAGATCTTTTAACTTTATCTAATGACGAAGTTGTAGGACAGGAAACCCAGGATGGCATGGTTGGAATTGGAACAACTGCCCCAACTCATAGATTGGAGGTTATATCAGATGTACATGGATCTGCCGATGATCTTGTTCCTGGAGTTTTTGCTTCTCCCGCGGGTTATTTTAATAATATTCATCCTTCAATGTCAACAGGGCTTTATGGTGAGGGTCTTACTCGAGGTGTTTGGGGACACAGTAGAGCTGCCAATATGTCTGGTTATGGTGTCTTAGGAACAATGGGATCAGATGATGGAATGTGTTATATGACTGGTGGTAGTGGCGGTGCAGTAGTTGGCTGGGCAAAAGGTTGTACACAGGGAAATTCTGTAGCAATAAGAGCAATATTACCAGAGAATGTTAGTGGTTATGGTATTTATTCTCAAGGAGAGGATAGTAAAAATTATTTTGAAGGACCTATTGGTATTGGGACAACAGATCCCGGAATAAAATTAGCCATTGGCGATACTGATACCGGTTTAGATTGGGAGAGTGATGGAAATTTAAAAATAATGACCAATAATTCAGAAAGAATAAGAATTGCCTCTGACGGCAAAGTCGGCATTGGAACGACAAATCCGGCTGCTCAACTTACAATCGGAAGTCAAGGTCAAACCCAGGCAGCTACTAATAGCGGTTACATTTTACTTAGCGTTCCAGATGCTTCAAATGGCCCCGAAGCTGTTAATGGTATTGAAATGACAAGTAATTACTCTGGATATGCCACTAAATTTTACACCAACAATTCAGGTGATTATTTTGGTATTGCCACTAGGTATAATTCCGCCGCATGGACACAACGATTAGTAATAAAAGAACAAACTGGTAACGTCGGTATTGGGACAACAAGCCCGGCTTCACCTTTAGATGTTAGGGGTAATGGAGGTGCTATTGCCTTAAATACTGCTGCAAGAGGCGTATTCTCTTCAACAATGACTGCGGCAAGCGGCGGGTATTTATTTGGCGGCGGTGCAACTGATGTTGTTCCATTGTTAGTTGCTTCTGAAAATGCATCGGCAATAAATGTTGGCGGAGGAATCGGATTTGCCGGTAAATATAATTCAGCATCAAATACAGTTGTAACATGGGCTGGTATTTTAGGAGCAAAAGAAAATTCAACGGATAGTAATGACAGTGGATATCTTGCATTTGGAACCAGAGCAACTGGAGATTATATAAAAGAAAGAATGAGAATTGCATCTACAGGCAATGTCGGTATTGGGACAACTAATCCAACAACTAAATTACATTTAATTAATGGAGATAATGCGACAGCTTTTACAAGGGCAACTATTGCTTTGGGCTGGAGCACAACCGGACAATATTCAAATTTTATTCATACTCGTCATAATGGCTCCGGTGCGGCCAATAATGCTATTGATTTTTATACTTCAGATGGTACTGCTAGTGGTGTTTTCCCTACAAATGCTGTCTTGGGTTTGACAATAAATAATGGTCAAGTCGGCGTTGGACAGACTACTCCGGGACAGGCACTGGATGTTACCGGAACTATTCGCCAATCAACTTGTAAAACAGCCGGTACACTCTCTGCAAATACTTCAGGTGATATAATTTGTACATCAGATGAGCGATTAAAAAATATTTATGGATATTATCAAGGCGGATTAGCCGCGCTTTCCGCAATCAATCCGATAAGATTTTCTTACAAAGGAGAAGATTTTGTTCATGTGGGATTCTCGGCGCAGAATGTAAAAAGTGTTTTGCCGGAAGCCAGCGCCTTGCAGGATAGCGGTTATTGGAGTTTAGACGATACATCAATCACTGCACTGACCGTAAATGCCATTAAAGAACAACAAAAAGAAATCACTGCCTTGGCGGGACAAGTCGAAGATTTGAAAAATATTGTCTGCCAATTAAAACCGGATGCGGATGTTTGTAAAAAATAATTAATTTATAAATTAATAATCTAATTGAAATTATGAAAAAAACAATTTTGACAATCGTCATTATCGTGATACTCGTGGTGGTCGGTATTATTCTTGTAAAGAATATGCCTGCGCAAAAAACCACTAAAACAACTGTTCCAAAAGAAACAGTTACGCCGGGAATAACCAATCCCGCTGTTGAAACTCCAAATGTTCCGGTAGAAGGAGCCAAGCAAGCCGCGCCCGGGACAAGTTTTGTTACCCCGAAAGGTGAAGTTGTTACTCCGGAAGGAACACCGGTCAAGCAAGACGTTTTACCCGGTTCGCCTGAAGCGCCCAAACCATCAAAGTCTTTGACCGCGGAAGAAATTCCGGCTGGAGCAGTTCAATTAAACGTAACTGCCAGCGGTTTTACTCCGAATGAATTTTCCATTAAAGCCGGCCAAGTCGTCACTTTAACCGTTACTGCCGGTGATGAAAAAACTCACGTTTTTAAATTTGACGACCCCAGCTTATCCGCTGTGGCAATCGGTATTGCCGGACACGAAACCAGAGCAATTACTTTTAAAGCGCCGTCTAAAGGAGATTATTCTTTTTTCTGTGATGTTCCCGGTCATTCTCAAAGAGGCGAGAAGGGCGTGATGCACGTGAAATAAAGAAGCTGGTAAGTTAATAAGCTTACTAAGAATATTCCGCCATTGGTGGAAACAAAATAGAGGATATAGCTTAAAAACTCGTCCTCTATTTTATTTTAGTTTATTCACTTATCAACTTAGTTAGCTTATTTACTTATTCACCTATCCGTCTCTGGAGAAAATTCCCAAAGCCTAAGAAGCTAATAAGCTACAAGCTAATAATGCCCTTGACATTTTCGCTAAAATATGCTTTAATAATAGTAAGTAGTAATAGCTAAACAATAATGTTAGCTTAAAAAAATCTGCTGATAGGCAGAAAAGGGGGAACAATGTTCTTTAACAAATTATTTTCAGTTGTCCCATCACTCATTAAAAAATTTCGAAGATGGGATCCCGCTATAGCGGTGATAGTTTTAACGGTTATATCTGGTTTAAGCTTTGCCGGTGAATGGAAGCAGATGACTTATGACATGGCGCCTCAATGCGTTAAAGATATTTTTTTATCAGGTTGTTATAAAGATACAATTGTTGTGGATACCTCACTAAATCATGGGAATCTTTTTAATAGTATTAAATCCATTAGAATTATGGATATTAGTAATTATAATACTAGAAGGGGATATTTTTTGGTGATGAAAGCCTACAATTCTAATCTTGAAGATTCTTGCTCTTTTGCCAGAGAAAGAAAAGCATTTTCAAATTCACCATTTGAGTATGAATATCCTTATGTATTAGCGCAGTTCTTTATAATTTCTAATGGGAAAATTTTTGCAGAGAAGAATGGAATCAGTGGTTTTGACACATCAAAATGGGAAGATAAACATGGAGGAAAATTTGTCTGGGTTCAAAATTCTGATTCTGTCTGTAGTGTGAGATTGGACACTTTATTGATATTTGTTCGTTTGAACGATCAGGGCAAGGGTCTCGATGGTTTTTATCTTGACAATATAAGATGTATCACTACAGACGGGGACACCACTATCATTGATTCTTGCGGTGAAAGTTCAGTTGCTGCAGAAGAAGCCAAGGTTAAGGATCTGATTCAGGTCTCGGTTTTTCCAAATCCATCCACGTCTTATTTCCAAATTAATGCGTCAAAAAATTTCAAAGGTGAAATTATTGACATCAGTGGTCGAACGATCAAAAAGGTTACCACTCATTGGGATGGAAAAGACGAAAAGGGTCAGCAAATG
Source organism: Patescibacteria group bacterium (assembly GCA_028717225.1). Classification (GTDB taxonomy): domain Bacteria; phylum Patescibacteriota; class Patescibacteriia; order UBA2591; family JAQUPP01; genus JAQUPP01. The sequence goes on along the minus strand of JAQUOF010000006.1, from coordinate 20,222 downwards.
CCGAACGGAATATATTTTCTGAAATTTAGAACCGGACAAACTACGACTCAAAAGAAAATAATTTTGTTGAAATAATCGAATACGATTTCTATTACGGGCAGGCTAAAAACCTGCCCTTTTTTATTTTAAAAAGCCCTCACGTAACAAGTGAGGGCTTTGTTTTTGTTTAAAATTAATTTGTTAATTTAACAATTTTTTTCGGAGATTTATTTCCGATTTTAAGGAAATATATTCCCGAATTAACTGTTTTCCCAAATCCATCTTTTCCATTCCAACAAGTAGATTTTCCTTTCAAAGATAATTTCTTAATAACCCTTCCGGATATGTCATAGATAATGGCTTCCGATTCTAAACTTGCCGTAATGTTTAATTCATTCCTGAAAGGATTTGGCCAAACGGAAATATCAGCGGGTTTGGGCGTAATTTTCTCCTCCTCAATTGCCAATTTCGCGTCGGTTGTCCAAGCAAGATTATCCAGAAAAAAACAATCCGCCGGTATAAGGGATTGCCCCTTATATTCAACCGTGAAATTAGCTTCCATTATCGGAGTAAAAAAACTTTCTTTTTTTCCGGTATATCGGACGGTGTCTTTGCTATCATAGATTAATAGCGTGTCTCCGTCTGACAGATTGAGATAAGCAAAATGAATTTTTGTCTGTTTCACTCCGCCTCCGGAAAATCGCCAGTAATTTTTTCGAGTTGTATCATTAATACTTGGTTTCCACAAAGGATAACCGGTCTGCCAACCATAACACCAATAATATGGGAAGTCATTGGTATTCAGATATTCATCCCAGCAAGTTGTGCTTGCAAGAATTTTACCATAATCAGCTTCATAGTTTCTTGCAATTTGAGGGAAATAAATACCTATGGCCGATTTAACTAATAATGAATCAGGGCTGTAGATAGTCATTTTTTGAATATCACTTTTTATATCAGCAGCTATTGCTCTAACAGAATTATCCAACAAAGAATCTCCTTCTATTTTAGTAACAAAAGCTCCAAGATCTATCTGTCTGGTCCAAGATCTTGATTTACTGACAATAATTTCATTGTCAATAATTCTTTTCTTGACACTATCCGGGGCTGATTTGAGAATCAGTCCCAACTGATTTACATCTTGAGTCAAATTGGAAATCATAGGAGTTCGGATGGCCGAGAAACCGTATGTTTTAGATATTGCTACAGCCAAGCTTTCCGGTGTCCAAGTAGAATTTTTCAAAAACCCGGTAAAGTAACCGGTTTTTTCCGGCGCAAAAGCGGACTGCCAACAACCTACTGTTAGATCCACCTTGCCCTGTAATTCCATCTGAACTTCCCATATTTGCATTTCACAGGCCAATAACCCCAGAACATTAATGTTCTGGCCGATTATCTCCTTGATTCCACTAATTGCTGTTTGGAAACGTTGATTAGGAATTCCCATCCAATCAAATGGATTTTTGTCTTGGATTATTCCTTTCCAATTACAGCCGTGGCCGTAAATAATCAAGGCATACTTAGACGTGGCACCCATTCTCTGAATAGCCGCCTGAGTGAAACCAATTAATTCCTTTTCGTCTGCCATATTAACCTCTCCGTCAATATTTTCTTTTATCATAGAATCTCCGAAGAAAAAATATCTTCGGGTTGGGATGCTGTCATCAAACGCATCTACTTCTATGGCAATATTTATCGGATATGGTTTAGATATGGAATCCAAATTGGCAATAATTGATTTAACATATTTTTCCGTCCCTTCCTGTAAATCATTGTCTCCGGACAAGTAAAAAAACATTGTCCAAGGAACTGCTGCTTTTGTTGAAATTGCAGAAACTAATAAAATGTAAAGAGCTATAAACATTTTTTCCTCCCTTTTGCCCAATTTGTCGAAATTTTAAAAAATTTCATTACAAATTGGAGCACCCCGTACAAATCCATTAAGTAATTAAGTTTTAAAATAGATTAAGCCGAAGGCGTGTACCGTGAAAATGGCTTTCTATTTTTGATTATACTTTATTCGGATTTGCTGCGTGGGTATGTTTGTTTTTTAAAAAAATGACTTCTATTTCGAGTCATTTATAAATTAATATTAGCATAAAATTTTGATTTTGTCAATCCCTTAAAAGACCGATAATAAAGCCTTTTTAGAGTCAAAAATGGCAAAGGGGGCTGACAGAACCCTTAAAATATGCTTAAATAAATAATAGTTAAACTTTAATTATTATTTTATAAAAATATTATGGGCAATAAAATGAAGTCCGCCAAAGTTTTTGGCGAAGGTGGGAAAAAACAAATATTTTCTTTAAAAATTGTTTATTTTCTGATTTTTTTATTTTTTATTTGTTTGGGAATAGAAAGGGCGGGAGCAACCGTACCAAGCCAATATATTCTTTCCGATAAAGCGATAAAAATGGGAAATACTACGCCTTTAAAAATTTTTAATTTAGGTACTCCGGAAGAATCCACGGATGCGGCGACAAAACAATATGTTGATTCCATTGCCACGGGTACGGGCTCAATTGGTCTTTGGATGTCCAACGGCGCTAATATTTATAATAATAATTCCGGCAATGTCGGTATCGGATCAACAATACCTTCTGTCAAACTGGATGTTGCAGGAGATATTCGTTCAAAAGGAATTTCAAGTTTTGTCGTAAATACTCAAAATGAGGGCATTGCGATTTTATATCCCGAGACGGCCAATACCTATACACGAATCGGTCCGACCGGTTTTTCTCCAAGCATCGCAAGTTCCGCAGATGATCTGGCAGTTGTCGGTAAATTGGAAGTAGGAGGAATTGGTTATTTTAATTATAATCTCGGTATTGGGACAACAGAACCAACGCATCATTTGGAAGTTATTGAAAAAAATGACGGATATGGAGATTGGAGTCACGGGGTTCTTCCTTTTCAACCGGCAGGTGTTTTTATTCAAGCTAGCAATGTTAATTCAGCCGGTCTTTATGGCGAGGGTTTTACTCGGGGCGTTTGGGGAGTAGCGCGAGCCAATGGAGGAAGCGGCTATGGTATTTTGGGAGAAATGGGAAGCGGCGGTTGTTCTTGGGATAATTCAACAGCAACGGGTGGCGCGATAGTCGGTGTGACTAATTGCTCGTCAGGTAATTCCGGAGTAGCGATAAGAGCAACAGTATTAACCGATGTTGAGGGGTATGGCATTTATTCTCAGGGAAATTTAAGTAAAAATTATTTTGAAGGCAACATTGGTATTGGATCAACATTACCAGCCACCAAACTAGATGTTAATAGTAATATTCAGGCGGGCGCTTATTATGACCGTGATGATGCAAATTATTTTATTAATCCCGGTGTAGGCGGTACGGGTTGGGGATTATACTCCAATGGTTCTGTTTATGCTTCAGGAACAGATAAAAATTATTTTGCCGGCAATGTCGGAATCGGAACAGCAAATCCCGGAGTATATACAGCATTACAGGTAAATGGAAGAATGACACTCAGTACTAATAAAGAATTATTGTTAATGGCAAATGCAAATTATAGTACAAACGGAGATATGTATATGGCGGATGGTTATGCGGGACGCCTTTATTTTAAATCAGATGGGTCCTGGCGAATACAAACCGCATCAAGCGGCACGGCCGGTGCAACGGTTTCAGCTTATACTTCCAATTTAACCATAGCAAATACCGGCAAGGTCGGCATTGGGACGACTGCGCCAAATTCTACACTTCATATCAATGGTTCTTTTACGAGAGCAATAATAACTAAAACTTCAACTTACACGGCAACAGCTTCGGATGATATTATATTATGTGATGCATCAGGAGGAGGTTTTGTAATTACTCTTCCTACGGCAGTGGGTATTGCCGGAAGAGAATACACAATAAAAAAAATAGACAGCTCGGCAAATCAGTGTGGCTATACCACAACATCAGGCCAGACAATAGATGGAGCCGCAATGACTTATCAATTAGGCACTCAATGGCAGACAAGAACAATGGTTTCAGATGGGGCGAATTGGATAAGATTGTCTAATATTTAAATTAAAAAATAGAGAACATGTCAAAAAGTATGTTCTCTATTTTTTAATTTAAGAAAATTATATTAAAATTATTAAAATATAAAACATAGTATTCATCAGTGTTATAGGCGAGGGGGTTGACAAAAAGCAAAAAATATGCTAATATTTATATAGAAAATAAAATAAATTCTTCACTTTTCTGTCTATCAGCGACAAAACCAGTCATCCCTCCTAACTGGGAAGTAGTCGTAATTCAAGGTTGATCTTGTTTGTCAAGCGTAGGCCTTGGGCTGATAGACATAAAAGTGGAGGATTTAATTGAAAAAAAATTGCCCGCCTAGCTCAGTCCGGAAGAGCACCCTGCCCGTATATGAGGAGGGAGGTTCATTGGTTCAAATCCAATGGCGGGTATTTGTACGAAGTTCGTTGATAAAATTAAAAACAAAAAAAGTAGTTAAAAAAAGAGGGGGAGAAGATGAATAAAATTTTAACAATCCGGATAAAGGCAGTCATCACAAAGATTGTATTAGGTTTAGTTATTCTGTTAGCATTTTCTTTAACAGGCTGTACTAAGACTCCGACGGCACCATTAGTGGACAACCAGGCGATATATGAATATCCGAAGTTGAAGTTAAATGTCAAGGTTATATATACTTTTCCAGCAACAGCAGGAGAAGTCCAAACCATGAAAGTTCAAAATAATAATGGAAACGATCTTTGGATTTCAATTAAAAGATCTGCGGGTTATGCAGAAGGTGGAACAAAATGGTTGGTGGTCTGGGAAGGAAATGTTGAAGATGGAAAATCAGTTACGGTTAATGCCTGTTTTGATCACGGCGACTGGCTACAACACCGTCTTAGAATAGGCAATATTGATGTAACAGACACAGACGGATGGAAGATTCCTTAAAAAATAAAGAGCTCAAGATTTTAATCAAGTAAGATTAAAATTGAGAGCTCTTTTTTCTTACAAAAATTAATTGTATAAACTCATGGTTTTTTCTATTCCTTGTTCCAAGGCAAGAGAAATTGCTTTGATGGCTGATTCTTCTGCTTGTTTAAGAAGTTTTTTTTCGCCAACGGAGAAATTTTTTAAAACCAAATCCATGGCTTTCTTTGACGCTCTGGTCGGATTATTTATTTGAGGTTTAATGCCGATTCTGAATCTGATAAAATCTTGTGTTTTTAAATTATCAATAATTGATTGAACGCCATTGTGGCCGGCGGACGATCGATTTATGGAAATCCGAATTTTGCCCAACGGCAAATCAATATCATCGTGGACAACCCACAAATTGGAATTTGGTCCGCCAGCTGGCGGATGGAATTTGGAATTTAGAATTTTTACCGCCAATCCGGATTCATTCATAAAAGTGGTTGGAATAACCAAGCAAACTTCTCCCTTTTTTGAAATTTCAGCTTTGAAGTTTTTGTTTAATTTGAAAGAAGGAAAATTAAAATTTTTGGCAAAATTCATTACTATTTTTTGCCCGATATTATGGCGGGTATTTTTATATTGTTCTCCGGGATTTCCCAGACCGATGATAAAAATCATAATAATATTATTAACCTATTAAATTTATTCTAATGGGAGTTCCTTCAAATTGCCAGTGTTTTCTTATTTCTTTTTCCAGAATATTTATTTGAGCCGGATTGATTAATTTTCTTTTCAACGTGTTGCGGGAAGCTTTTAAATTGAAGGTCGGCGGTTTTGCCAAGTTTTGGCTGATTTTGATTTTTTTCCAAATTTTTTGATCAAATTTTTTATCGCTGATAACTTTTTTAAAGAATTCAGTAAGTTCTTCTTTCTCAATCAAGCGGTTGGAATTTTTTTCCACTTGCTCAATAAGATTGAAAATTATGTTTACATTTTTTCCCGTTTTAGCCGAGATAAAGACAATTGGCGCGAAACTGGCTTGGGCGAAAACTTGCTGGTAATATCTGATAAACTTGTCAAATTTAGCTTCAAAATTGGAGATTTCATCGCATTTATTAATAACCAAAATTAATCCTTTACCTGTTTCCGTGGCCAAATTTAATAAAGATTTGTCTTGATGGCTGATAGTTTCCTTAACATCAAAAACATCAATAATAATATCTGCTTTTTGAGCGGCAAAAATTGATTTTTTAACGCCGGTTTGTTCAAGTTCGGATTGAATTTTTCTTTTTCTGCGGACGCCGGCCGTGTCAACCAAAGTAATGAATTTTTCATTATGGCAAATTAAAATATCTTGCGGTTCGCGGGTGGTATGGGGGATATTGGAAACAATTACCCGTTCTTCTCCGATTAATCTGTTTATCAAAGTTGATTTTCCGACATTCGGTTTGCCAAAAATCGCCACTTTAGTACTGGATGGCGCGGATGTTTCAAATTTTTCCGGTTGGCTGCCGAAAGATTCCAGTGTTTTTATAATTTCGTCCAATAAATCTCCGGTTCCGATGCCGGTAACAGCCGAAACAGGATAGGCCTGATTGGTACCCAATCTTTGCCATTTGAGTTCATCAAGAAAATTTCTTTTTTTCAAAGAATCCGCTTTATTAAAAACCACGAAAAATGGTTTTTTTGATTTTTTTATTATTTGGCTGAGTTTTAATTCAAAGTGGGAAATTTTTTCATTAACATCCAAAACGAAAAGAAGTAAATCCGCTTCTTTAATTGCGATGGAAACTTGTTTTTCAACTTCTCTTTCCAAACTTGACGGTTCTGATTTTTCATTAATTAATCCGCCGGTGTCAATAAGAATGAATTTTTTGGTTTGCCAAGAACAGATATCGTAATTTCTGTCCCTGGTTGTTCCGGGCATTGACGAAACAAGCGCCTTTGATTTTGAAATCAGGCGATTAAATAAACTTGATTTTCCGACGTTGACTTGGCCTACTAAAGCAACTTTATACATAATATTTTTTTATTTTTCCCCCAGAACAATTAAAAAGTCATAATCATAACTACTGGTAAGAGTTTCTAAATTAGCCGGTATTTCTTGAATAATTTCGGCATTTAAATTATCTTGAAGCTGGCTGAGTGCTCCCGGTTGATTGGATTTTTTCGGGAAAATAACGGTTTTTGTCCAATCTTGAGTTGGCGTATTGCCGGTGAAAACAACTTCATAACTATCGGATAAAAGAGTGTCGCCGATTTCTTTAGCCAAATTATTGATAGTGGTGCCGTTTAAAATAACAATTTTAGGAATAGTGATAATCGCTGGTGTTTCGGGAGACGTATTGGAAACAAATGTTTCCGGATTGAAAATATTTTTAGCCATTGCGGCCAATTCTTTAAAATCTCCGGTTCTTGTTTTTAAAATATAAGCGCCGTTTGAAGCAATTTCATTTTTCAGCGGTCCTTTCGGTTCAATCTCAATTATTTGACTGCTGATATTTCCCTGTTCCACGGCTAAAAGCAATTTAGCCAATTTGACGGTTTCATTAAAACTGAGATTTGAACTGACATTATTTTTAAAAAGATTATAAAATCTCAAAATTTTCGCCGGCTGGGACAATAAATTTAATTTTTCCACTTTTTGCTTGATGGCGGAAATTATTTTTTGCTGCCGCTTGGAACGGGCGAAATCAGAACCTTCATTATTTGATCCGTGTCTTGAACGGGCGAATACCAGAGCTCTGTCGCCATCCATTATTTGCAGTCCTTTTTCAAATTTCACTATCCGATAATTGTATCCCGCGCCGGGAAATTGATAATCAACAAAAGTTTTATCAACATTCACTTCAACACCCCCCAATTCGTCAACGATTTTTTTGAAAATATTAAAATCAACTCTTACCCAATAATGAATGGGAATATTGAATACATTGCTCACGACTTGCGAAGCCAACTTGCCTCCATTTCCTTTTTTCATCCCCAATGAATTGGCGGCATTGATTTTTTGCCAATCATAACCGGGGATCGGCACGTATAAATCGCGGGGGATTGACAAAAGAGCCAGTTGTTTTGTTGACGGCTTGTAGCTGGCCAAAATCATAGTATCTGTTAAATAAGGCCCGTCATGATTTTCTCCGCCAATGCCCAAAATTAAAATATTAACTCTGTTTGAAAGTTCTCCTTGGAGTATTTGATCTCTGCTGATAATCAGATTAACTGCGTTTTTCCAGAAAGAAATTCGTCCCAAATCGCCGATTGAACTGTTTTGCGAAATAATGGTATTGGTTGAAAATAAAACAATAATTACCGCCAGTACTGCCAATATTCTAAAAATCGGACGATGCAGTCTGATTTTTTCAGGTTGGATTTTGATTTGAGGAGCAACTTGATCATCCTCAAAATTTTTAATTAAATCAATTTTATGGCTTGTCATCGCGAATCATTTTTTAACATAATAACAGTAGTAATATTATAGCAAAAAATCAAAATTGAGCAAGGAATGTAAAGATTTTATAATTTTATGTTAAAATGTTAACATGCTATAATGTTACCATGTTTTTGAGCTTGTGGATAACCCTGTTGTTTAAATCGTGAATAAGCTTATAATAATATTTAAAGAGTCCTATTTTAATAAAAGGTTTTTAATTTTATATCATCTATACTATGGAAAAGAAAAATAAAAAAGGTTTTACCTTAATTGAGTTGTTAGTGGTCGTGGCGATTATGGGTTTAATGGCCGCCTTGGCAATTGTCTCTTTAAACCAAGCCAGAGCTAAAGCTCGTGATGCTCGCCGCGTAGCGGATATTAAACAAATTCAAACCGCTTTAGAGTTGTATTATATGGATCAGAATAAATATCCCGATGCTCCTGCGACCGGTGTTATTGATGGAGCTTTGTGTTTGGGAGGAGGTGGTTTTGGCGCACCTAGTTCTTGTGGAGCTCCTGTTTATATGGGTTTGGTTCCTTCAAATCCTTCGCCGCGCGCTGATGGTGCTTGCGCTGATACAAATTATACTTATGCAGTTACTGCCACAAATGGTGTTAATACCAGTTATCATATTACTTGGTGTCTTGGCGCTAAAACCGGCGAATTGGGATCTGGAATTCATCGTGCTACCCCGGCAGGTTTGATTGATTAATAAGTTCATAAAATAAAGCACGCTTAAATTTTTTATCATGAAAAAAGGCGGATTTGGTTTTTGGGAAGCATTGATTGTTATTCTTGTTATAATCGGTTTAATTGTTGTTGTCGCTAAAATGTTTCTTGGCGGTGAAATTGGACTTAGGGATGCGGAACGTCTTTCTGACATCAGGCGTGTTAGAAATGCTTTACAACTTTATTATTTAGATCAAGGAAGATATCCAATTAATAATATTCCTCAAGGTTTAAGTGGAAAATGTTTAGACAACAGTCCGCAAGGTTTTAATGAATCTTGCGGACAAGTTGTTTATATGACAATAGTTCCAACCGCTCCCTTGCCAAGAGCCGAAGGAGTTTGCAGTCAGGAAAATAGTTTTTACGATCAAGATTATACTTATTTTGCCCAATTAGACGGCTCAAGTTATGCAATTAGATATTGTTTGGCGAAAAGAGTGGCTAATATGAAAGCCGGTTTGCACTGGGCAACGCCTCAAAATATTGCTGATCCGTAATGTCGCTAATTTGCAAGAATATGGTTATTAATTTTACAAATTTGCCAAAGACATTGGATAAAATTATAGAAGCCGGCTGGCTTCTAATTTTTGGTTTAAGTCCGATATTTTTTTGTCCATGGGTTTATGGCACTTGGCAAATTGGAGAGTATTTTTTATTTCAAGTTTTAACCGAAATTATTTTATTTGTTTGGCTGGCAAGAACTATTATAACATGGAAACATTTTAGCATTTTAGCATTTAAAGAAAAACTTAAATTCATTCTGCCGGCAATTATTTTTATTGTTATTCTTGGTCTGGCTACGATTTTCTCCAAATCTCCTTATCATAGTTTTTGGGGTTATTATCAGCGCAAAATGGGGTATATTATCTGGCTCCATTTTTTTGCTTTTTTTTCTATTTTGTTTTTCAATCTTAAAGATAAAAAACAGATTATCAGAATTTTCTACGCCATTATCGGTTCTTCGGTTGTTGTGGTTGTTTACGGTTTTTTGCAAATTTTCGGACTTGACCCATTCCCTTGGAGCGAATCGCCATTCTTCAATTCAAGAATTTTTTCAACTTTGGGACAACCGAATTTTTTGGCTTCTTGGCTTTTATTGATTATACCGATAATTTTTTGGGCATTATTTAAAGTCGCGAGGCATTGGACCAGTAAGAATAATTTTTTTAATAGAATTTTTAAAAGACCTTTAATCGCTTGTTTATTATTTGGAACAATTATTTCTTTGGTTCTAACCCAAAGCAGAAGCGGATGGATTGGATTTTTTATCGCTTTTTTCTTTTTCATCATTATTTGGGCTTATTTCAAAAAACAAAAACGCTTATCATTGCTTTTGTTGATTTTATTGGCAGTAATCATTCTCTTTGTTATTTATTTGAATTTTAATCCTATCGCTCCGCAAAAAGGCGATTCTTTTTTAATCGCTCGTTTAAAAACTCTGACTAATTTTAATGAGACGGGCAAGCTCAGATTAATCTGGTGGGGAAACAGTTTGGATTTAATCAAGCAAGCGCCGATCTTTGGATATGGACCGGAAATTCAAAGATTTCTTTTTATTCCATATTATCAGCCTGATTTCGCGGTTTTGGAAGCGATTAACAGTTATCCGGATCGGGCGCATAATGATATTTTAGACACATTGCTTATTGGCGGAATTTTGGGTCTAATCAGTTATTTATTTTTAATCATCAGTGCTTTTTGTTTAGGTTTGAAATCTGTTTTTAAATCAAAATTAGAAATTTTAGTTTTACTCACAGGCCTAATCGGCTATCTCGTTTCCATCCAATTTTCTTTTCACGTTATTCCTACGGCTGTTTATTTTTGGGGTTATCTGGCAATTGTATTGAAAATTTCTTTATTACCGGAAGAAGCAAATAATGATTATGCGAATCAATAAAATTATTTTAATAATTATTCTGACAGTTTTATTCATCAGCGCTGTCTGGTTTTTGAATATTAAAATTTTATTGGCCGACCATTATCTAAAAGAGGCGATTGCTTATCGCAAGGGAAACAGTTGGCCGGTTTCTCTGGTAAATTATGAAAAAGTTTTATTTTATCAACCCAAAGAACCGTACTATCAGCAGTCTTTTGCAAATAATTTATTAAGCGGGTTGGATTTTTACAAAAGTAATGATTCAAAAATTAAAATTCTTGATTTGGCAATCAGTCAGATGAAAAAAATTCCTGAAAGAGACCAGGTTTTTGAAGTTAAAACTTATTTGGCCAGGATATATTCTCAAAAAGCCAATTTAACCAAAAATCAAAATGATTTTTTACTGGCCGAGAATGCCTTTAAACAAGCGGCAGAAATATCGCCGAAAATGGCGGCAATTTATAATGACTGGTGCCAATTAAAAATTTATCAGGAAAATTGGCCTCAGGCTTTGGAAATGTGCGAAAAATCATTTTCTTTATATCCTGATTTAAATAATCCTCAAATGAACAATCTGCATCGAGAGATGGTAAAATCGGAATTGTCCACCCTTTATGATAAATTCGGCCAAATTTATTTTAGCTTGAAAGATTATAAAAAGTCAGAAGAAATGTATGTTCAGGTTTTAGAACTTGTACCCTTATCTCGGCCCGATGTTTGGAAAAAAATTGCCGATATTTATTATATTCAGGGCGACTTAGACACGGCTATTCAAAAAAATATGCACGGCTATGATTTAAATCCGAAAGACCTGACTTGGCCATTGGCAATCGCCGTACTTTATCAGGAAAAGGGCAATCTGGAAATGGCCCGCCAATACGGCCAAAAAGCATTGAAACTTAGTCCTGATAATGTTCAGATTAAAAACTTTTTAGAAAACCTTAAGTAAAAAGTAATTTATGTATGCACAATGTGTTTGCGGGGCAACTGACTATAAAATAATTTTAAATCTTACAAAAGAAGGAAAAAATTATAAAATTTTAATTTGTAAAAAATGCGGATTATCTCGCACTTGGCCCGTCCCGCTTGAAGGGGATGAAGATTTTTATCAGAAACAAGATGATTATTTGGAACGAAAAGCCAGTCTTTGTCTTTGGCGATCATTTGCGAAATTTTCTTTATCAGGGCTTAAAAAATATAAAAAATCGGGCAAGCTGTTGGATGTCGGATGCAATCTGGGTGTTTTGGTTAAAGAAGCGCAAACACTCGGTTTTAACGCTTACGGGATAGACCCTTGTGGCCCAGCCATTAAAGAAGGAAAGAATATTTTTAATCTGGATGAATATTTGATGACCGGAAATTTAACGACTCTTAATTTCTCCGAAGCTTCTTTTGATGTTGTTACCTTAATTCATTGTCTTGAGCATATCAGTGATTTGAATTCTATTTTAGAAAAAATATATTTTATTTTAAAAAAAGACGGTATTATTCTGGTTGAAGTGCCGAATTTTGACAGTTTCTGGCGAATATTATTGCGTCAGCGATGGTATAGTTTTAGCCTTAAACAGCATATTTGGCAGTTTGAAAAAAAATCTTTAAAAAATATTTTAGAAAGAAATAATTTTTTTGTATTAAAAATAAATACTCGCCACAATATGTATCATCGTTTAAATTTTAGTATTGTGGGTTTGATAAAATCAGTAGTTTCTATGTTAGCTTATATATTTAGAAAAGGAGATGATTTAATTATTATCGCTAAAAAATGTTGAAAAATTTTAAAATTTCTGCTTGTTTGGTAGTGAGAAACGAAGAAAAGAATATTAGAAAATGTCTTGATAGTATCAAGACAGTGGTTGCTGAGATTATTATTGTTCATGATGGGCCATGTCAAGACAAAACCATAGAGATATCCCAAGAATACACGGATCTTATTTTTATTCGCGAATACGCGGGAATATGCGAATTACATTATCCGTTTGTTTTTCAAAAAGCCAGTGGTGATTGGATTTTAAAAATTGATGCTGATGAATTCCTGTCTGTAAATCTTAAAAAAGAATTAATGAATTTAGCCGATCAAAATAAGGTTGATGCATATGCTTTTTTATGGGTATGGTATAATTCTCTGAATCAGCGATATTTCAGAAAAGAAAATCGTTATAAAACTTGTTTTCTCAGAAAAGAAAAAATGTATTTTTTGGGATTGCCCCATAATCCTCTTTTAACCAAAGGTAGTCTTAAAAAAAATAATTTAATTTTAGGACATGTTTATAGAAAGCAATCTTTCAGAATCTGGTTTAAAAATAATTATCGTTGGGCAAAAATTCACGCAGAATATTTATTAAAAGATTTTAATGAGTTACCCGCTTATCAAACCCAGAGAGAAGACTGGCTGAAAAAACGGCCTGTTTATCTTAAAGCGCCTTTATTTTTTCTTCCTTTAAAGATATTTAAAACTATTTTTGAGAGAATTTTCAAAGAACATATTCTTAAGAATCCGACAATTGGACTGCAAAAATTAATTCTTGATGGTGTTTTCTATCAATTTTTTCTTTGTTGGAATTTATGGAAGTTAAAACATTTTAAGAAATAAATATGAATATTTCTATTATTATCGTTAATTATAATGCCCAAGATTGGCTTGAGGATTGCCTTAGGTCAATTTTAAAATATTCAGCGGATATTAAGTTGGAGATCATAGTAATTGATAATAACTCCACCGATGAATCAAAAAAGTTTATCAGAGAAAAATTTTCTACCATTAAACTGATTGAAAGTGATAAAAATTCAGGTTTTGGACAAGCCAATAATCAAGCAGCTGAAATCGCAACCGGCGATATTTTATTTTTCCTGAATCCCGACACTTTAATTCAGGAAAATATTTTTCAAAAAATTATTAATGCTTTTGAACAAGATTCCAAAATCGGCATTGTCGCCCCGCAGTTGGTTCTGCCCGACAATTCGCTTCAACCTTGGGCGTATGGGAAAGAAGAGGGAATAATGGGAATAATCAAGAATAAGTTTAAAAATAACTTATCAGCTCATCAACTTGCCAACTTATCTGCTGAATTTGACTGGGTTTCCGGCGCGGCCTTGGCCATTCGGCGCGATATTTTTGAAAAAATAAACGGCTTTGACGAGAAATTTTTTATGTATTTTGAAGACAAAGATTTGTGTTTAAGAGTCAAAAAATTGGATTATAAAATAGCGGTTTTACCGGATGCAAAAATTATTCATTTCGGCGGAAAAAGTTCAGGCGGGGATAAACAACGCAAAAAATTATATTACCAATCGCAAAATTATTTTTGGCGAAAACATTATGGATTTTTTAAAAGCGTTCTAATGCGCCTTATCCGCTGGCCGTATAAAATCTTGATCTTATTTACGAAAAGTATGGAATAGAACAATTACTCGCTTATTTTTGACGGCCGTCGAAAATAAGCGAGTAATTGTTCTATCTTAGAAAATTATTATATTTTTATTTATGAAACAGAAACAATCCATTGGCGAAAAAATACTTTTATTATTTGCTGATTTTATAGATTTAAATCTTCAGCCTATTACAATTAAAAAAATGCAATCTTGGTTGGATGATGATCCGCGAGTTCGGCCGACTAAAATTTGGTTTGAAAAATATTTTAGAGATAAGAAAAATAAAAATTTATATTCAGCAATTTATCATTTAAAAGCAGGTGGTTATTTGAAGACAAAAACTAATCAAGAAGGAGAGGGATATTTATTAACCCCAAAAGGTGAGAAGAAAATTTTAACAATCAATATCCGTAATTTGGAGAGAAAGAAAAACTCTAAAGACGAGTGGATAATGATTATTTTTGATATTCCTGAAACAAGGAGAAGAGACAGGAATACTCTAAGGAGTTTTTTACACACTTTGGGATTTCAAAAAATTCAGCAAAGCGTCTGGGTCTCGCCTTATGAAGTTTATGATGAATTAAAGGCGATAGTAAATAATTTTAATCTTAAACAATATGTTAAGGTTTTAAAAGTTAAAGAATTTGGAGGATTTTAACTTTTAATTTTAAAGTATTAGTATTCCGAATTTTATTTTCACTCGCTCATTTTCGACGGCCGTCGAAAATAAGCGAGTGAAAAGGCTTAATAATTGTTTTGAATTGTAATTGAGATTTATCCACATCCTTGGTAAATAAAATATCAAAATTAAATTGACCGCTTTTAGAGAATTTGATATTATTATGTTAATTAAAAAGTAGATTTAATAAACTAAAACTAAATAATATGTTTAAGAATATAAATAAAATAAAAAATAAGGGGTTGAGATATATTGTAAAAACGATTACGATATTTTTTTTAATTATTCTTATTCTCTATATTGGCGTGGTGATTTATAGAATTCCAGTGGCCGTTGAACGTCAAAGAGCGGAGAAAATTGTACCTCAGATTCATAACCAAAAATTGACAATGGACGATGTGATGGGAAAATATTTGCCTCCTGAGCCAGATTCAAAATTAAACAACTCAACATTGGAAGGTATTGACGCTAATCGCAATGGCATTCGTGATGACGCGGAATTGGCTATTTTTAAGCTCTATCCGGATTCAGCCAAAATTCGTTCAGGCGCTTTGCAATACGCTAAAGCCATGCAAATGCATTTTAGAAAAGATATTACTAATTCAGAAATTTTTGTGGCGGTATTACAGGAGGATAGTAGGGGGGATTATTGTTTTTATCATTCTTTACCTAAAATTGATTGACAGAATTTTAATTTTTGAATACTATTATAATAAATGTAGTCTTATAAAAATTTATAGATGATTAAAATTCTAATAGATTTTATGTTAAAAATAGCTAGTTATTATGATAGATAAAGAAAAAATAATTAATTACATAAAGGAACAAAAACCATATTTTGAACCGGATATTTTAGATTTTAAAAAAGCTGAGGATATTTCCAGTAGTTTTTTAGAAACAGTATCAGCATTTGCCAATACAAAGGGCGGGGATATTATTCTTGGAATTCATCAAGCTACAGATGGTTATTTAAATTATATTGGTATTAATGAGGCTCAAAGTTATGAAAGTAAAGTAAGAGATTTTCTTAGACAAAAAATGACTAATCTCTATGAATTAAATTACGAGATATCAATTGAAAATTTTAACGACTATAAGCTTCCGTTGATTTTCGTGTATATTAATAAAGTAGAAGACATAAATTTTTTACCTGTTTATATTACGGAACGAGGAGAGGATGGGGGTAGTTTTATAAGAATAGGTCAAAGAGACGAAAAGATGCCAAAATACATGATTGATAAATGCAGAAAAGATAAAATGATAAAAAATGGTGAACTTCCTTCACCAGAAGAACAGCCCGTTAAAGATTCTTCTATTAAAGATTTAAATATTGAGTTTGTAAAAGAATATGCTAATTTATTAAAAATTGATATTCAAACAAATAATTTAAATGAGACGAATTTAATAAATTTTTTAGAGACTAAAAAAATACTTCAAGACGGTAAAATAACAAAATTTGGTTTACTGGCTTTTTCAGATAATCCAGATAAATATTTACACTATCTTTCATCTATCCAAGTTTCAGATGAACGTAATATAGATCTTTTAATTGGAGAACGAGGAAAAAATAAAGAATTATTTGAAGGTAATTTAAGGCAAACTATCAAAAAAACTCTGGAATGGCTTAATCAAAATCTGGCCAAAGAAAGATTGATTTCTAAAGAGGGCATAACCGAAGAAGAAACAATCATTCATTCATCTGTTTTAAGAGAGATTGTTGTTAATGCTTTTTGTCATAGAGATTATGATGCAAACGAAAAAATATTTTTAAAGATCAAAAATGATAATCAAATATCAATTCAAAATCCAGGTATTATAAATAATGAAATTTATAAGGATGGTTTTATAATGCCAGGCTATACTAAACATCCGAATCCACTTATAGCTAAATATTTATTTAGGTACTTGAGAGCGGAAGGTGAAGGTAAGGGTTTCAGTACATTATTAAAAGCTTGTTTGTCGAGAATGACAGATATACCGAAAATTGAAGTCGATTTTAATGGTCGGGTTACTGTTGAGTTATCTAATAACAAACTAATAAATAAAGAAATAGAAATTTGGTTAGCGGCAAAAAAATATTATATCTCCATACATCTCAATGATTACGATAAAGCAATTTTAGCTTATTTGTGTAAAGCAAGTGATTTAATTAAAAAAGGTTTTTTTGCGATTAATTTATCAGAAGAATTTTTAAATAGTCAACAAATTATTTCACTAGAAAAATTAAAGACAAATGATTTAATACGTGAAGAACTGTGTGGTAGCACAAAAATATTTAAATTAAACAAAGAATTGTTAAAAAATGATTTTACCAATGAATTATTGGAATTATTTGGTGATGAATCTATTAATTTAGATGCTCAAAGCATACAAATTTTATCTTTTGGGATGATGTTTGAAAGAAATAAAGTACCTTTCTCGGCTAGTAAAATTGCCAATCTTTTATATCCAAATACACCAGAAGAAAAATTATCAGATGATATTAAAAGAAAAGTTAGACTCAAATGTAATAGTTTAGAAAAAGATAATTTTTTAATTAGAGATAAAAATGTGAAAATTTCTTCACCTACTGGTAGTTATAGAATAAATATGTTTAGGCAGATAGAGAAAACCAAAAAAAATGAAGAATTGTTAAAAAGAGGAAAAGAAATAAACAGACTAAATAAATTACCTTTGTAATATATAGGTTTTCTATCTATATTCGCAACAAATGGTGTTAGTATGAAAGGTTGGAAATCGTTATCTAAAATGGCGATTTTTTTGTTTGAATATTGTTGAAAATGTGATATAATATAAATTAGGCAAAAAATTTAGAATTAATAAAGAAGAATTTAATAAATTTCCCAAAAAATGCCAAAACAAAAATTAAACAAAAAAACTTTTTCTTTTATAGACCTCTTCGCTGGGATAGGCGGTTTTAGGTTGGCATTGGAAGATTTTGGCGGCACTTGCGTTTTTAGCTCTGAATGGGATAAAAACTCTCAAGATATTTATTCAAAAAATTTTAGTGAGTTGCCCGACGGAGACATAACTAAAATAAAAGAGAAGGATATTCCTGAGCACGATATTTTATGTGCTGGGTTTCCCTGTCAAGCATTTAGTATATCTGGGAAAAGGTTGGGGTTTAAAGATATTAGAGGGTCTTTGTTTTTTGATGTCGCGAGAATCGCTAAACATCATAAACCAGACATACTATTTCTTGAAAATGTTAAAAATTTCGCGAAACACGATAATGGCAATACGCTTAAAGCCGTTTTAAATGTTTTAGATGATATAGGTTATAAGCCATTTTTTAAGATTTTAAAATCCAGCGACTATGGATTATCGCAGGCAAGAGAAAGAATATACATAGTAGCTTTTAAAAAGAGTTTGGGAGTTAATAGTTTTAAATTCCCAAACCAAACAGATGAAATTAAAATTGTAAATGATATTCTTGAAAATGAGCAAATTGTGCCAAAAGAATGTTATATAAATAGATCAGATATAGACATCTATGGCAATGAAAAAGGGGTGAAAAATCCTCGCAAACCTTTGCAAATAGGCAAATTAAACAAAGGCGGGCAGGGCGAAAGGGTATATTCAATTTATGCGTCTGGTATCACCTTATCTGCTTATGGCGGCGGAGCGGCAAGCAAAACTGGGGCTTATTTTATTGATGGCAAAGTTCGCAAATTGACCCCAAGAGAATGCGCGAGAATGCAAGGTTTTCCAGAAAATTTTATACTCCCCCAAAATCGTAATATTGCCTATAAGCAATTTGGCGATAGCGTTTCTGTGCCAGTTTTGAAAGCGATATTCGCTAAAATTATTAAAAAATATCCCAAATTAAAAAATAAAAGAAAGTTGTCTTCGATAAATAAAAAAACAATTCAGTTAAAACAAGTTAATCTAATTTAAATTTATGACTCAAAAATTAAACAATATCAAAGAATTAATAAAAAGAGGTTCTTCAACAGCAAAGGGGGGATTTAGAAATGAAGACGATGTTGTTAAAAAATTCAATAACTGGAAAAAAGACAAAGACGCTCAGGATTGGCTTAAGATAATGGATTATGATTTAGACAAGATTGAAAAAGTTGAAGCAATAAAAATAACTGGTTCTCATAAAACAGATGTTCAGGTAAAAATAAAAATATACTTAAAAGATGTCATTGCCGCAGAAAATATTTCCGTGAAATTAGTTAGCAATCCGACTGGATTCAATCAAATTGATAAGAGGTGGGTTGATAAATACGTTGAATTATGGAAGATGCCAAAAAATATAGTTGAATCTTTAAAGCTTTTTACTGGCGAAATAAGACCAGACAAAAAGAAACTTAAAGACTCTCGCAGGATGTTTTTTGACGAAATGGATAGTCGGGCCAAAAAAGATATTATTGAATTTTTTGAAAGCAATAAATTTTTAGTTATAGCGGATATTTTAAAAGGCAGAGATAAACTTTCTGCTTCCTGGATGCTAATTTATATAAAACCAGAGAACTTGTGGACTTTATTGCCTATGTCTGTGATAATCAATTTTTATGGCAATGGCGAAGTTAGAATAACCGACAAAGGAAGCATTAAAATAGGCAGAATAACAATGCAAAGAAAAGGCGGGGATAACGGCAGGCCAACAGCAAATATGCTTCAATTTAAAATAAATCCAGCCGAAATAGTTAATCAAATTAAAAAATGACAGATAAGATAACTAAAAGTGCTAGAAGCTCTTTAATGAGCAAGATAAAAAGCAAAGACACTAAACTTGAAAAAAGCGTTAGGAAAATTTTATCTGGAAAGGGCATAAAATACAGAAAAAACAGCTCTAAATATTTTGGCAAGCCCGATATAATTATAGCATCAAAGAAAATAGTTATATTTGTTGATTCTTGTTTTTGGCACGGGTGCAAAAAACATTACAGAATACCAGAATCAAATCGTGATTATTGGGTTAATAAAATAAATAATAATAAAAAGAGGGATAAATTAGTCAGTCTGTATTATAAAAAGGCTGGATGGAAAATTATAAGAATATGGGAGCACGCCTTAAAAAATAGCAATAGAATAAATGATCTTTTTAATTTTTAAAAATAAAAGCCATAATCTTAGCCAGAGTCTCAATAGAAGAATTGAAAGAGTGCTAGCAATTTCGCGATTTTTGTGGTATAATAATGAGTAATATGAAGAAAAAAGAACTGAAAAAATCAAAAGAAAAACTTAATTTTTCATCTTTATCGCCGACGCGTCGGCTGGTTTTGGCCATAGTTTTGTTTACTTTGGCCATTATTTTATTATTGGGATTA
>JAQUOF010000005.1 GCA_028717225.1 Patescibacteria group bacterium | reverse complement strand
TATGATGCGCGGTCGAGTTCAGGGAAAATTAATTTAAAAGAGTTGCGCTCATAAGTGTTAAAACTTACCCGCGCATAAAATGTTAGAGTTATATGGAAAAGAAACTTTACATCGGAAATTTATCATACAATCTCACTGACGATCAATTGAAAGAAACTTTCGGCCAGGCCGGAACAGTTGTCTCAGCGAGTATTATTACCGATAAGTATTCCGGTAGAAGCAAAGGATTCGGTTTTGTGGAAATGTCCACAGAAGACGAAGCCGCAAAAGCCATTGAAATGTTCAACAACCAACCAATGGACGGCCGCAATCTCAAGGTCAGCGAAGCTAGACCAAGAGAAGAAAGACCAAGAACTGGTGGTGGAAGAGGATTTGGTGGTGGTGGAAGCCGCGGTGGATACGGCGGTGGAAGCAGCAGAGGCGGATACGGACGGGACAATTAGTCCACAGAACGTAAATTCGTTTAGCAAAGAGCGAGTCAATTGACTCGCTCTTTGTATTTTGGGAGGTTGACTGACCGCATTTTTCGTGTAAAATAAAAATATGGAATCAAAAAAACACATCTCAACAGAAAAAGCCAAACAAATAGGCGAGTCATTAGGAATTGATTGGACAAAATTTGATATTGAACAATTTAGAATGGGAATGGACGTGGAATTGGAACACGGTTTGCAGGATGCTCACACCAATGTAACCAATGATGATTTGACAACCACCGGTAAAATCGCTTTGGCGCATTTAAACGAATTTCCTGATTATTACACCAGATTGGAAAAAATGGAAAAAGAAGCTGATGATTTTTGGGATAAATAAATTATGATAAAAAAAAGATTAATAATATTAAGCCCGCTGATTTTAGTGATTATTATTTTAGTTTTAAGATTTTTGATTGGCGGACCGGAAGATAATTGGATTTGTTCAAACGGCAGGTGGGTAAAACACGGAAATCCCAGTGCGTCAATGCCGACTCAATCGTGCGGCAACGCTGTAAAAAATAATCAACAGACAGAAGATAAAACCGCTGACATTAAAGTGACAAAACCTCAGCCAAATGAAACTGTTTTTAGTCCTTTGGAAATAGGAGGCGAGGCGAGAGGAACTTGGTTTTTTGAAGCAAGTTTTCCGATTAAACTTTTAGATTCTTCGGGTGTGGAAATTGCTCATGGAATCGCCCAAGCTCAAAGTGATTGGATGACGGAAAATTTTGTGCCTTTTACAGCTACTTTGCAATTTAATGTATTGACTGAAACTAAAGGAACTTTAATTTTAGAAAAAGACAATCCTTCGGGATTGCCGCAAAATGCAGATGAATTGCGAGTGCCGGTTGTTATCACTCCGACTGAAACGACAACAGTTAAAGTTTATTTCAATAATAATAAATTAGATCCGGAAATTTCCTGTAATAAAGTTTTTCCGGTTGAAAGAAAGATTATTAAAACAGAAGCAATCGGACGCGCTGCTTTGGAAGAATTATTAAAAGGGGCGACTGAAGCGGAAAAAGCGCAAGGATTTTTTTCCAGTATCAATTCGGGCGTAAAAATTCAAAAATTGACCATTAACAACGGAACGGCAAAAGTTGATTTTGACAAGCAATTGGAATTTCAAGTCGGCGGTTCTTGTAAAGTATCAGCCATCAGAGCTCAAATTATTGAAACACTAAAACAATTTCCGACTGTTAAAAATGTAATTATTTCCATTGACGGTCGGACAGAAAATATTTTGCAGCCGTAAAAATTATAAATATCAGCAGCTTAATTTATTAAAATAAATATTTTTTTATGGCAGAACCAAAAGGAGCTTTATATCACGCTCAAAAAATGGCTAATCAATGGCAAGTTTATACTCCGCCTAATAAGCCATCAAAGAGTGAATGTCAGATTATAGAAAAATTTATTGCTCGGCATAAGAGACCGGCCAGGATTTTGATTTTGGGCGGAACGCCGGAGTTTCGCGATTTGGCGCATATTCAAAAAGCAGAAGTAACTTGCGTTGATGTCAGTTTGGATATGTTAATGGCTATGACCAAATTAATGAAACGCGGAAAAGAGGCGAATCAAGAAATATGGATGAGGGCTGGTTGGCTGACCATGCCAGTGGCTCAGAATTATTATGATTTTGTTTTGGGCGATTTGGTGATTAATAATATCCCCATTAAATTACAACCGAAATTTTTGGAAAAAATCAGAGAGGTTTTAAAGCCGGGCGGTTATTTTATAACTCGTCATCCCGTTTCCATTTTTCCCAAAAAATCAATTCAAGAATTTATTAATTTGGTGATTCAAAAAAGATTTAATCAAACAAGTATCAGCGAATTTGCTTTTGGCGGATTATTTGTTGTTTATAAAATGAAAGACGGCAGTATGAGTACAGATGGTATCAGCTTGGCGCTTAAAAAAGCCTGGCAAACAGAAAAAAATACGACTAGAAAAAAACAGATAACTAAATTGATAAAAATTTTTCATCAACAATGGCCATTGGGAAAAACCTGGTGGACTTTACCAAAAGAAAAAGGGGAGAGAATGTTTAAAAAATATTTCAAGATTTTTGATATTGAATATGGTACGGACCATCCATTTGTTGATCAATGTCCAATTTATTTTTTAAAAAAATAATTAATATGGAAAAAGAAGCAGTAAATAAAAAAGTGTGGCAAGAAGGGTATACGCAAACTTATGCTAAAATTCCGCCTCCTTTCGTGCCGTCAAAAAAGCATATTGCCGCTTGCGTTAAAATTTTAAAAAGTATTAAAAAGAAATCAGGCAATAAGGCCTTAGTTTTGGGCTGTACGCCGGCCATTCGGGATTGCCTGGCAAAAATTAAATTCAAGGTAACACTTTTAGAATTCAGCCAAAATATGGTTGAAACAATGAATGGTTTAAGAAAAATAGAAAGCAAAGAAAAAATAATCAACGGTCTTTGGACAGAAGCGACAAAATATTTTCTTCCCAAAACATTTGATTGTGTTATCGGCCATGCCGTAACCAATAATTTGGTTAATCTTGAGTTATACGAACAATTTTTTAAGGCAATGAAAACTATTCTGAAATCGGGCGGAGAATTGATTATCACTGTTACTAATGCGAGTCCGATACTGCAGACCGCGGAAAGCGTGATTGAAAAATGCAAGCACCGGCCGGGTTATTTCAAATCATTGAATAATAAAATTTATATTTGGGAAAGCTGCGCTTATTCAGATCCGCGATTTTACAACAAGAAAGAATGCACGACCGAGATGAATAAATTTAATCTGTTTTTGGGCGAAAAATTAAAAAATAAAGAAATCACCCAAAAAGAATATGATTTAATGACTTTTGATTTTTACAATCAGCCGCATCGCGTTACTATGCTGCCGGAAAAAATGTTTGACCGGCTGGTTAAAAAATATTTTATAATTGTTAAAAAAATAAAAGAGCCGGTTAAACACCCAGCTTTTTCTAAATTCTACACAATTTATCAATTAAGAAAAAAGTAAAAAGTGAAGGATAAAAATAAAGAGCCCTACGAATAAAATCGTAGGGCTTTTTTATATAATTCTATCTATCTATGCTGCTACGATACACGTAACAGTTGAACGCACACCTTTCAAATCGTGAATTTGAACTACCGTATCCCCCAAATCTTTTATATCATCACCTTCGATATTTGCAATGACATCATACATACCTGTTACTACATGTGCTTTAACTACTTTCTTATACACGCGTAATGTAAACAATATTTCCAGTGCTACATCAGACGCATCTTGGCGTTGTACCTTGATTAATACATAGGCTCCCACTTTCATTTCTCCTCCTTTTTATTATTTTTTTTAGTCCAATAATAATTGTTTATAACAATAGCATATTCAAAATTTCTGTCAAGGCTCAATTAGAATCTGAAATTTAGAACATTTGAATTTTTAATTTTGGATTTGTTTAGAAATTAGGACTTAGAAATTAGAAATTTTTAGGACGAGGTTCTCAAGGTTATAGCAAAAATTGCTTTGTTTTTTAAACTCGCAATTTTTGATAACCTTGGAAGTTATCCACAACCATCCCCACCCTTTCATTTTTTAAAGTGTTATAATAAAAGAACATTAAATCTTATATTTTTTTAGAAAAGCAAAATTAGTTTGCTTTTTCTTCCGTTTACTCGCAAATTAAAATAAGACCATTTAGACAGGGGGGAGTTTTTACTAATTAGAAATTTTAAATATATTTTTATTAAATTTATTTTTTAGAAAAACTATGAACAACACAAAAAAGTTTTTTTCAATTTTCGTAACAGTTACCACTATTATGTGGTCAATGGGACTGCCCACATTAGCGGGTGCATTAGCACCAATAGCCGTGACTGGTATTACGGTTTCAACAACTTCTGCGGAAATTACATTTAATAGAGAATTTTCCATAGAACAAAATCCATCTTCAACAACCGAATTAGGAAGTGCAACCAATTACGCGACAGATTTGCGTAATTTTATTTTTGAAACAGGAGCGGGACTAACAGACAGAACATTAAGCAGATTCAGTCCTTACGAGATGTCAACTCAAAATTTTCAGGCGGGTGAAAATGACTATCGTTTAAGAATTTATGGTTTAAAAAATTTAAAATTAACCGAAGGACAAGCTTGGCAGATGACAGCCGGAGATATTAAAAATTTAGCCGGAACTCAAACCATAGAAGATTTCACGACCAATGATGTTGTCGGTCCTTCTATTGATCCGACTATTAATTATATAATCAACAGTATTGATTCCGATTCTTGTTATAATTATCCTTGCGGCAATGTCGGGGATGAAGTAACGATTATCGGTTCTAATTTTGCCACCTCCACTGATGCGACAGAAATTTTTTGGAATTTTAATGGAGGAAGTGTAACATCCACTCCTGCAACCGCTTCAACTACTGAGCTTACCACTACAATTCCAACAGGGTTAAATGGCAAAGTAGACATGGTGATTAGCGATTTAAATACGCGCCGTTTCTCAGCAAATTCCAGGCCGTTTATGATTTGGAATAATACACAAGCCGTATTGATTGGCAATCTTACTTCAGATACAGCCAGTGATATAGATAGGGTTCAAGTTGAAGCTTTCGTACCAGGACAAATGGGAAATGTCGTACCGGGCGAAACTCATTCTAATGGAAAATATGCTTTAGTTTTAAATACGACGGGAAGTTATAATATACAATTCGGCACACCGGCCGGCGCGACTTATGTGGCGCCATCCAAATTAAGCAGTCAAGCGGCTGTGGTTGGTTCGGTGACGCAGTTAACCACTCAAGCTTTTAGAACAGCAACTCTTTCGGGCACAGTTAAATCTCCAAGTGGCGAAACATTACTGGAAGGCGTAGAAGTGGTGGCGCGCCCTTTTACATGGGATTATGAACAAAGAACAACAACCGGTCCAAATGGAACATGGAAACTTTATGTCCCGAATGATACCAGCAGTCAATGTTATGAAATTGAAGCCAGACCCAAAGATTATCAAGACAGGGTTTTACAATACAAAAGTGTTAGAACTACTCAATGTTTAACTTCTGGTCAAACTGCGACCGGCATTAATATTAATTTATCTGCTCAAAATGTTAAGGTAACGATTAAGGCTCCTGGTACTTTAGGTGATACTCCTACAGCAAGCAATCCTCAGCCGGGTTTGCCGGTGCCTTATGCCAGTGTCGGTCTTCATACTATGGATTGGTCTTATCAACAATGGGCTCAAGCTGACGCTGACGGCGTGGCTTATTTTGGCGGAGCAACAGATAGCACCCATTATATTTTAGAACTTGAGCCGCCATATAGCGGCGATTTCAGGAGTTATCCGAGAACAAGAACTGCGGAATTTGCCATTGATGTTACGGATGGGCAAATCACTGATTTGGGAGTCAAAACTTTTGCTTTGCCAAATGTTTTTGGAAAAGTAAAATGCGGGGGCGTAGCAACAAGCGCTTGGATAAATATGAATAAAGATGGTTCTTGGTATGGCGTAAATACTGATGATAGTGGTAATTTCTCTCTTGGCGGCGTGGCGCTTGGTACTTATAATCTTCAAATTCAACCGGCAAGCGGTAGTGCTTGCGCCAGCGGAAATTTTTCCGTTTCCATTACTTCAACTACATCTAATGATTTAAAAGATCAAGCTGATACTCTTGATGGTGTTGATGATGATGCGTTTACTTTATCAGCGCCCAATGTGACCGGTGTGGTTAAGGATCCAACCGGGACAACTGGACAAAGCGGAGCCTGGATTAATTTTTGTCCTCATCAAATACCGGGTATGTGTTATGGCGCGAACACTCAAAGCGACGGAACATTCAGTTTAAATGTTCCTACAGGCAACTGGGATTTAAATATTAATATTCAATACGGCAGTCTTTATGCCGCGCCGCAAGGCATGGTAATAAATGTTGCCGGCACTACTGTTACTGAAACAACAGATCCGGGTACTGCTTTAACAATTGCTAATAATAGCTTACTTGTTTTATTAAGCGATCCGTCAGTTAATGGTTTAACCGGTCGTGTTTGCAAACCAAAACATGATGATAATTCAGATGTGACTCAAGCTGAATGCGATGATTCAATAAATTATCCTGATATTGGCGCAACTAATGTTGGCATTAATATGCGATCACAAGGTTCAATGTCCGGTTCTCAATGGTCGCAAACAGATGCCAGCGGCAATTATGCTATTGGCGGTGTGGCAGTTGGCACTTATGAAATAGAAGCAAATCCTTGGAATGGTTGCGGAAATATTACTTGCGGGAGAAAACTTGTTCAAAATGTTACTGTTACCAGTTCTCAATCAAGCAGAAGAAAAAACATAATTTTAAGCACTCCGAATATTACCGGTACGGTTGTTATTCCAAATACCAGCACAACCGTGGCCAATGCTTGGATTAATTTTCATATTGAAGGACCAATGCAGGGTGGTACTACGGGTGGTTGGTATGGTACAAATACTAATCAAAACGGCCAATTCTCTTTTGGCGGTGTAGCTGCCGGAACTTATGCTTTAGAAATTGAAGCTCCGCGTTGGGGCTCGGCCGAAGAACAGGCTGTTTATCGCAATTATTCAACAAAAAAATATTCTAATATTACAATTTCTTCCGCTGTGGCAGCCGGAACGGCAAGTTTAGATTTAGGCACGACTTATGGAACTGATGGAAAACTTATTCTTGGCACGCCGCAAGTTACAGGAAGAGTAATGAATCCGGGTGTGGACGGTGTTGCCGGAACCGCAGATGATCAACCGGTTCAATGGTCTTGGATTATGATTCATGATCAAATGTGGCAAAATCAGGGCGGCGCTTCAACTGATGATCAGGGTTATTTCCGAATCGGCGGCTTGACTAATGCAACCGGATTATCTATGGAAATTAATTTGCCTTCGGGCGGCGATAAAGCTTGGATTCAACCAAGTGGTTTGACTGTTGATATTGTTAATGACGTAGGCACGGTTAAATTAGCAAATGTGACTCAGGCGAATAATTTAATTAATTTAACCACTCCAACAAAAACTTTAACCGGCACGGTAACTAAAAAGGGCAGCGGTGCGGTAGTAGCCAATGCTCGCGTTCAAGCTAATCGCGATATGGGTGGTGGATTTTTTGAAACATTAACTGATGCAAATGGTACATATACTTTAAAACTTGCCGGTGGCGGCTGGTGGTTGGGAGTGAATCCTGACTGGAATATGGGTCAGCCGGATTGGGTTTACAATGAACCGCAAAAGAAAATTACTTTTACTGAAGATAGTAGCACGGAATGCCGCGGTACAGTAGGAACATGTCCGGGAGGCGCAACTATTCTTGATGTTGGATTAGATTTTGAAGTTAAAGTGGCTGATGCTATTATTACCGGTTTGGTTAAAGATCCAACCGGAGCTACGGCAATTGCCAATTCTTGGGTAATGGCCAATAGCGGCGGTATGATGGGTGGAGGCAATGGTGCCAATACTGATTCTGATGGACGTTTTACTTTTAAAGTTCCGGCCGGTACCTATGATTTAGTGGCTAATCCAAATTGGGGTGAACAAGGCCAGAGTTATGGCGGTTCTGCTCCGGTTAAAATTAAAGCCATTTCTACTCAAACCACTGATGCAGGTACGCTTATTTTGACAGCGAAAAATTCACATATTAAAGGAACTGTTACGGATTCAGCCGGTAATGCGGTTGGCAATGTAATGGTTAATGCTTGGCAAATGAACGGACCGGGTTGGGCTAATACACAAACCGATTCCAATACCGGCAGATTTGATTTAATAGTCAGTGAAGGAAATTGGGGCGTAATGATTATGCCAATGTCAACTCAATATATTTATCAAGGCGGTCCGCAACAAGTAACAATAACCGCCAATCAAACTTCGGATAATAATGATTTCTTATTAAAATTAGCCGACGGGTTATTAAAAGTAAATATAGTTGATGCTGATGGCGATCGTATTTCTGATATTTGGGGCGGAGTTTGGGTTAAAGATACTGATCCGACAGTTAATGATTTTATTGATTTCGGTAATCCGGCGATGATGCAAGGCGGAAGCGGCGACGCGGGAACCGGTGGTACGGCAGGCAGCGGCGGCGGAGCAATGGGAGCCGGTATGGATAAGGGCGGTTTTGCCGGCGGAGGATTAGCCAATGGCTATACTGAAATTAAAGTTCCGCTTGGCAGTTATGAATTAGGTTTAAATACGCCTCCGGGTTCCAAATATACTTTAGTTGCGACTGAGACTGTTGTTGTCGGCGAAGATGATACTTGCACTGACGCAACAACCGGATGCAAAGAAATTGATTTGGTGGTGGCGCCGAATAATGCCACGATTGAAGGTAAATTTTATCTTGATACCAATGATGACGGTTCTTATACTGCTGGAACAGATACGGTTGTGACCGGAGTTCGCGCTTTTATCAATGGTGATAAAGAAAATGGCGGCTGGTCGCAAACAGAATTTGCTCCAAACAGCGTTACGGATAAATATTCATTAAAAGTTTCAGCAGGCAATTGGTATATTGACGCCTTCATTGATCCGATGATGAATTTCGGAGATGATAACGATAAATATAAAATAGTAGCCGAAGATGTAAAATCAGTGGTTGCTGCCGAAGAAACAATTACTCGCAATTTCCAACTTAAAAAACTTGATAAAACAATCAGCGGTACAATTACCGATCCGGATGATGTTGGTATGGCTGGTGTTTGGGTCTATGCTGATTTTGGTGATGAAACAACCAAGGATGATTTTAAGGGTCCGGGCGGTTTGGGTGTTGGTACTTTTACGAGCAATGATGGCACTT
Organism: Patescibacteria group bacterium; assembly: GCA_028717225.1. Classification (GTDB taxonomy): domain Bacteria; phylum Patescibacteriota; class Patescibacteriia; order UBA2591; family JAQUPP01; genus JAQUPP01. The sequence continues at coordinate 26,828 of JAQUOF010000005.1, read as the reverse complement.
ATACTTTAAATACTACCAGCGGCACTTTCAAAATTGGCGCCGGTATTCCGCCTTGGGATGCAAGAGATTTAATTAACCCGCCTTTGCTTAGCGTGACGGTTGGTGATACCAATGTAACCGGCAAGGATCTTCAATTCAGTTTATCAGATGCCACTATTACAGGTGAAGTTACCTTGGACGGGACCAAAGAACAGGCTATGATACAAGCTTGGTCTGATGATAAAGGAACCGGCACAATGGCTTCGGACGGAACTTATACTTTAAAAGTTAAATCCGGAGAAACATGGAATGTTAAAGCCACGGCCAAAATTGATGGAATTCTTTATGAAAGCGCTGCGACTGAAGTTGTAACTGTGGTTGGCGCTCAAACCCAAAATTTAACTCTTGTTACGACAGGCGTTGCTGTTCCTGAATCAAAGACCACAACTTTTAGCGCTACTGATAGTAAAACTATTGAACTTACAAATGGTTTAAAACTTGAAATTCCGGCAGGCGCTTTGGCCAGCAGCGGCACGGTTACCGTAACCATTACACCAACTGTTGGCGAGGAAAATCAAACTACGGTGTCGGTTAAACCGGATGCTAAAGATAAACCGCTTGGCGTTAACTATGATTTTGTGGCCAAAGATTCCAATGGTCAAGAAATTACTCAGTTTGACAGCGATGTAAAAATTACTTTCCCTTATGATCCGGATTTAATTACTGATAACGGATATACAGAGGAAGATATTACGCCAAAGTATTTTGATGATACCACAAACACATGGGAAAATTATAAATCAGTTGTTCGCGATGCGACTAATAATGTAATAATTGTCACCACGAATCACTTTACGCCGGGCGGTATTACCGGAGGCAAATTTGTTACGGCCGGCGAAGAGGATGATGATGATGGTGGTGATACGCCAACAGGCGGAAGCACGGGTGGCAGCGGCAATGCCGGCATAGTCGGCCCGACAAATTTATCTTTAAAGATAAATAACGGCGCAGCAAAAACCACTTTAAGAAATATCGTCTTGACGATTAATGCTACCGGCGCTACGGAAATGATGATTAGCAATACGTCTGATTTCGCGAATATTAATTGGGAACCATATCAAGCTACTCGTTCTTGGTTATTGCCAATCGGCAAGGGAGAAAAAGCAGTCTATGCTCGGTTTAGAGATAATAATTTCAATCTCTCCTCAATAATTTCTTCAATAATTATTTCTGAATCAGAAGAGGCTGACATTATTACTTATAATCTTAAAAATAGAGATTTGGTAATTTGTCCGACTTGTACTACTCGGAAAACCGCGGTTTATATGATTTTAGACGGCGAGAGCCATGTCTTCCCGCATTATAATGTTTATCATTCTTGGGGTTTCCCGTCTGATTTTTCAACAGTCAAGAAGGTTACTCCTGAAGAATTGGCAAAATATCCGGAAGGCTTGGCAATGATATTCCGCGACGGTTCATTATTCCGAGGCAAGACTACGTCGCTTCACGGTTTGAACGCTACGGCGGTATTCATGGTTTCCGATGGTAAATTAAGACCGGTTAAATCCTCGGCTGTTTATCAGAAACTTTTCAATGATCCAAAATGGAAATTGGTGACTTGGGTGCCGGATGATTTATTATCCAAATTCAATTATCCTTTGGGTGATACGATTGACTCCACAACCAAACATCCGAACGGAACATTGGTTAAATATACGGGAACTTCTCAAATTTATCTGATTCAAGGCGGCAAGAAATATAAATTATCCGCCAAGGCTTTAACCAATAATGGTTACAGCAAAGCGCCGGTAATGATTATTTCCAAAGCCGAAACTTATTCTGATGGCGGAACAATTTCTGATTTTGCCGAAAATTTAGTCACGCCGAAATTTTTAGCTGCGAGATAGAAGATTAGAATAGGATATTAATTTTAAAGCCCTGGCTTAATTAAAAAGCCAGGGCTTTAGTTTTATGCAATGAAAACTTAAAAATTGGCCTACCCTTATCCACTTGCTAAAAGTTATATTTATTATATAATTATAGATAAGGTTTATAAATAATTTAAATAATAATAAATTTATGAAAATCAACAAAAAAGCTTTTATCCAGATTCCTTTAATAATCGGTTTGGCTTCTATAGCTGCCGGAGCAGCTTTAATCAGCCGGACTATTGCTCAAAATTCTGAAATTTTATCACCCTTGCCTCCAATAAATCAGGAGCAGCAAATGATTATTAATCAACCTATCCAAAATCAGCCGATGAATGGCACTCAATCCGGCCAATTGATTTTAAATAACGAAGGTCAGCAAATGCAGCCGCAATCAACATCAGGAGGCGAAGGTCAGCAAACTTTTCAACCCGGACAATCGATGCAAAACCAGCAAATGCCCCAGTCGATGAATGGCACTCCACCAAATCAAATTAAACCAAATCAAGCTCAACCCAAACAGGGTCAGATGGATCAGAATCAAGACGAAGAAGGAACTGATCAAAGTGAATATGTTGACCCTCAAGAAATTAAAGGAATAACCAAGCAGATAAAAGACATGAAGAAGCAGATTAAAACCTTAACCACTGCTTTGAAAAAATTACCGAATTTATCCGAAGAAGGAGCTAAGTTACAGGAAATTAACAGCCAGTTGGATACCTTTACTCAAAATATTAAAACTCCGCCAACAGATATGACTCAGCGCGAAGTAATGCAAGAATTTTATGATGCCCAACTTTGGGAAACTCTTAATGAAATAAGAATGAAAATTGAATTTCCGAAAGAAACCAAACAAATAGAAACTCAGCTCAAAAAAACAGAAAAGTTGGTTGCCAATAAAAATTATCAGTCAATCGGTTTGGATATGGTAAAAATTAAAGCCGATGTTGTTGAAGTAAGAACTGCTTTGACTGATGCTAATACTAAATATCAAGCCGGTGAAATAGAAGATGCAATAGATGCTTTAACGCCAATGCGCGAAGGCATGCATCCGGGTGATATTTATTGCGTGGTAACTTCTTTTAAAGATATCAATAAGCAATTTACAAAAGTAAAAGATCCGGAAATAAAACAATCCATTCAAGAAATTATTGATCCGATTAAAGAATCAATTGAAAGCCAGGATTATCGAGACGCCTGCCAAAGCATCAATGATGTTCGTAATGAATTAAACAAGGTGATGAGTTACGCCACTAAAAACAGAACAAACATAGACCCTAATATTCAATCAAAGATAGACAAACTTAATCAATTAATAGACAAGAAATTCGGTACTCAAAATACGGATTCAACTACAGACGAAGAAAAAACTCAATAGATTATTAGAAGTTTCAGACAGGTAAAAGGGTGAGAATTTTCTCGCCCTTTTATATTAAATTAACCTTTGCCAAGCCGGGCGTTTATCAGTAAAGAAACATTTGGTTTTTTTTATCTTGATATTTTCAATCTTGACATTTTCTCAAAATTTTGTTATATTTTACTAAACAATATAACAAAGTTCATTTACAATAAAAAAGGGGGAATCATGAAAATTATTATTCCGGAAGAAGAAATCGACAAAAAGTGTCCAACAGATCCGCTTTATTTATATCAACAAGATATAGATAAAGAGAAGTCCATACTTTCTCGAAAGGAAGAGATAGAGATTGCCAAGAAGATTGAAGCTGCCTATTTTGCGATGGCTTTGATTCTTTTTTCCAATAATTTTGGTCTTAAAGAATTTAAAAAACTTTTTAAGAGATTAAGAACGATTCAGATTGAAAGATTTGTCAGAATCGGTATTCCCATTACTCAAAATGTTCTTAATCAAAAAAAGAAAGAATTATTGCGGCTCATAAAACAGATCAATAACTATAATAAAGGAGAGCTAAAATCACAAGAAAGAGAAGCTCTTGCTCAACAAATAGTAAGGTTTGATCTGCGATATTGTTATCTTGATGAAATTGAAGATAAATTCAGAAAGATATTGAAAATAAAGAAAGACGAGAATATCATCAAGAGAACCAAGATGAGCAGAGAAATTTTTATCGGAATCCTTAAAGAAATCGATAATTTTAGACAGATTATTGATAGCGAGAAAATAATAATGGTAAAACGAAATCTCAAATTGCCGATTTTGATTGCCAAGCGACTTGAAGGAAGAGGAATTGAACTTAAGGATTTGACTTCAGAGGGAAATCACGGATTAATTAAAGCAATAGATAATTTTGATTATAGAAGAGGAAATAGATTTATCTCTATTGCTGTGTATTGGATTCAACACGCGATGTCAAGAGAAATTAGTGAACAAGGGACTAGTCTCCGTTTGCCGTTTATGCTGCAGGCTGATCGGAGAAATTTAAATCATATAGAGAAAGAAATAAGGAAAGAGGAGGGCAGAGAGATAGATGAGCAGAATAAAGATTTTGAGGAGATAAAAAGAAGAACAGGATTTTCTTCCAAGAAACTGAATAAGATAATTGCGATTCAACCGGACATGATTGTTTCTCTGGATGCTCCGACTAACGATGATGGAAAATCAACAATAAGTGATTTGATTCCATGCGAATCTGAAGGAGAGAATAAGATTCGCCGTCATCATATATGGGGGGCAGAAAGGGCGATGAGAATACTTAATAAATGGAAAAAAGATGGGGAAATTACAGAGAGAGACTATGGAATTTTTACTCTCAGATATCCGGTTGGAGACAAGCAACCCATGACTCTTGACGCAGTTGGCGAGATTTTTAATCTCTCAAGAGAGAGAATCCGCCAAATAGAGCGAAAGATTCTAAAGAAATTTTCATATCGGAGGGCTGAGATTAGGGCAGCTCTCGAGTAGAATTTTATCAAAATCAACAGCTATTAAGTTTGTAAAATTAATAGCTGTTTTTTATTACAAAAATTTAAGGTTGACAAAAATCAAAATTTTTGCTATTATTTAATTATAAAGGTTAGCCCATTATATATAATATATTATGGGAAAAAAAATGAGGAAAAAATTATGGAAAGAGAAAATAGATTTGGTGAAAAAAATTTAGACGTTACCGGTACTTATGAAACCCTTGGTGAGTGGAAGGATGCTTTTGAAAATATGGAAAAGGTGAACCGGTAGAGATTTATGCCCGTTATGATTATCCCGCTTTAAGAGAACGCCAGATGAAGGTTGCCCAAGAAATTGGTGCAGACAAGGTTTTACTTTATAATGACGGTATGGCGGCAGTTAATGGCGCCATAGAAAGTTTGCATTTGACCAAAGGTGATGTTTTACTTTACAGTCCTTCAATTTATGGCGAATCAAAAAATTTTATTGAAAAAGATTTGATGATTCGCGGCGTCAAATGTATTCCGATTAAAAGCGGAGAAAAAGACGAACTGAACAAATTGATTGACCAGTATCGTCCGAAAGCGATTTTTACCGAAACAGTCGGTAATGCTCAGGATATGCCGGTGGTTGATTTGAAAAATCTTTTTGAAAAAACAGAAGAGATGAATGAAAAATATCAAAAAGATTTAAATCTGCCAACCTTGATTGAGAAACAATTGTTTCATAAAGATTGGATTCGTGACTGGCTGACAGCCGGCGATTGGGAAGGAGCTGGACGAGGCGAAAAATATAGCCCTGAGCAAAAAGCCAAATTAGAAAATTTAGTCAAAGAATTTGAGGGAACTGCTCGAAAAATTAATAAAGAACAAAGTTATATGCCGCTAAAGGATTTACTGCGGGATTTAGAAGAAGAGGCAATTATGATTAGCGAGGATCGTCGAGGTGCACTTTTGGAATTAAAGTCTTTATTTGATACGGTTTGGCTGGCTAAAAGGGAAATGCCGATGACTCTAATTTTGGATAATACTTTGCCAACTGAAACAAATCTTAATTTGCCTCAAGAAATTAAAAAAACTAAAGCGTCGGTTTTAGTCGTTGATTCGGGAACTAAATTTTTTGCCAAAGACAAGACGACAATAGGTGTGGCATATAGCAATGATCCTAACAAATTACTTGAGCTTGAAATTGAGAGAATGAGAGAAGGTACATATCCGCCAAAAAGTTCAGAAGCGCGTTTGCCGGAAACGACCAAAAAAGAATTTAATATCCGCAATAAGCAAATCCTTAGTAATACCAAAATTTTAGCTCAGGGCTTCTCCAAAGCAATCGGAAGAATGGGAATTACAGCCGTTTCTCATCCCAATCTGCCGACTCATCCCAATTATGAATACACGGAAAAGAATTTACCCGATGGAGCGACAGCTGTTTTTTACATCCAATGTGAAAATGCTTGGGAAACAGCGGACAAGCTGGAAAAAGGCGGTTTAAAAGGATTAGTTGAATACGGCGGCAGTTTCGCTTTTGAAAAAACCCGAGTTGGTGTTTTTGGCGATATGATTCGTATTGCCGGAGGCAATGAATCTCCAGAAGAATTGGAAAAGATTTTGGATGTGATTGAGACGGTGAAATAAGGAATTTACATTTTTAGAGCCTGCTTTGAGAAGTTATCAAAGCAGGCCTTTTATTTTATCCGAATTATTGTATAATTAAAGCATGAAAAAGAAGTTTAAATTCGGGCTTAATATTAAATTGATTTTAATATTTACCCTTTTTGCTTTATTGCCGATTACTTTGATCGGTTTTATTTCCATTTCCAAGACAACAACAGAGTTGGAAAATGAAGCCACCAATCGTTTAAAAAGTCTTTCTCAAAGCGAGGCTGATAAAATCAATTTGTCATTGTCAAAAGTAAGTTCGGCCAGCAAAAATTTGGCTGATTTTGCCACTAATGTTTTCAATAACCCGGATCTTTTTTATCATCCGGACTATTGGTCAGCAGACAGTTTATTCAGAGGACCGGAAGGGCAATACGGAAATTCGGCCGACGAAGTTTCATCAGTCATTGTTTTTAATTGGTGTCCGCTTGATGACCAAGTAAAAAATGATTTAAATTTATCATCTGCTTTGGATTTTATTTTTCCGACAATAAAAAATGAAAATCCGAATACTGACAATATTTATATTATCGGCAATAAATACTGCTGGTATCGTCTTTATCCGAATTCCGATCCCAAGCCTGATAATCAAGGCGGTTTTGCCATGGATGTTTTATCGGCTGATGCCAATAAAGATGGCGTAGCCGCTCCGTTCTGGGATGATTTAATTGAAACTAATAATCCAAATAAACTTGTTAAATGGACGCCGCCATATGTTGATGTGACAGGACATGGTTTAATGATTTCAGCTTTAGCCCCGGTTTATCAAAATGATAAAATGAAAATGTTAACCGGTGTTGATTTGACCTTGGAAGATATTACCAATCGCATTTTGGATATTAAATTATGGAAAACCGGTTATGCTTTTATGATTGACAAAGAAGCCAGATTGATCAGTTTGCCGGTGCGAGCCCAAGCTGATTTGGGAATTAAAGAAGAACAATTGGGAATTTCTGAAATCAGAAAATCAAGTTTATTGGAAACTTCCAATCCTGATTTAAAATACGCGGTGATGTCTATGATTAAAGGCAAGAACGGCATTGAAACAATTAAATTTAACCAATCAGAAAAATATATCGCTTATTATCCAATTAAGGATACAGGTTGGAGTTTAGGAATAGTGGTTCCGGTGAACGAGGTAATTGCCAGCGCTCAGAACACCAAAAATTTTATTTTTATCGTTTTATTGGTTTTAGCCGTCATTTTAATTATTTTGGCCTTTTTGAGTTCCAAGATGGTTAGCGCGCCGATTAAAAAATTAACCAAAGGCGCGGAAGAAATAAGCAAAGGTAATTTATTTTATCAAATAAAAATAAATACTCATGACGAAATTGAACAATTGGCTGACAGTTTCAATCAGATGACTTTGAAATTAAAAGCTTATTACGAAACTTTGGAGCAAAAAGTGAAAGAAAGAACCGAAGAATTAAGAATAGCCAAAGCGGAAATTGAACAAGAAAAAAACAGATTGGAAACAATTTTAATAAGTATTGGGGACGGCGTTTTTGTGATTGATTCGGAAAAAAGATTAGCTCTGATTAATCCGGCTATTACGCGGATTACCGGATTTTTGGAAAAAGATTGTTTGGGTAAACCTTATGATCAGGTGCTCAAAATTTTTAAAGAAGAAGATAAAACTGAAAATAAAAATTTTATCAGTCAAGCTTTAGTAGGGGGAAAATTAACCAGCTTAATTGATCCGTCTGTCTTATTTGCCAGCGACGGAAGGGAGATCCCCATTGCCAGTTCAGCGGCTCCTTTGAAAGATGAAAATGGTCAAATTATCGGCGGAGTGGTTATTTTGCGCGATATCACCCGAGAGAGAGAAATTGATAAACTTAAATCTCAATTTATTTCTTTGGCTTCTCATCAGCTTAGAACACCGGCGACTATTATTAAATGGGGGGCGGAAATTTTACTTCAAAAATTAGGCGAAAAATTAGACGATAAAGAAAAAGAAGAAGTTCAGAGGATTTGTCGCGGAAGCGAGAGAATGGTGGAACTGGTCAATGATTTGCTTAATGTTTCGCGGCTTGATACAGGTCGTTTGGTTTTTAAAACAGAAAAAAAACAACTGGAAGAATTATTAGATCCTATTTTTGATGAATATAAATTATATTTGGAAAAGAAAAATATTAAATTAAAGGTGGAAAAACCGCCAATTCTTTTGCCGAAAGTTAATATTGATTCCGAAAAAATTCGCCAAGTGATTATTATTTTATTGGATAATGCCATTAAATATTCTCCGGATAATTCGGAAATAAAAATAAAGATCGAACAAAAAGGAGAAGAAATACTTTATCAAACTTCCGATCAAGGCGTAGGCATACCGAAATTACAGCAAGAGAAAATTTTCTCCAGATTTTTCAGAGCTGATAATGTCAGCCAGAAACCGGGAACCGGTCTCGGGCTTTATCTGGCCAAAGGGTTAGTGGAAGTAAGCGGTGGAAAAATTTGGTTTGAAAGCGAAGAAAACAAAGGCACAACTTTTTATTTTACCTTGCCGATTAGTTCACCCCGTTAGAAGTTTTTTAAATATAAATTTTGAATAAAATTATTTTGACAACATCAATAACCGTTGGAACTTCTAACGGGGTAAATGAAATATATTAATTAATTAATTTTAAAATTATGACAGAAACAATTAAAAAAATTTTAATTGCCGAGGACGAACCGGATATGCGAGGCATTTTAGCTAGCATGATTGAAAGTGCCGGTTACAATGTTGTTCAGGCCGAAGACGGCGAGCGAGCGCTTAATTTGGCTATTAAAGAAAAACCGGATTTAATTTTACTTGATCTTTCAATGCCGAAATTGAACGGTTTTGAAGTTCTGGAAAAATTGAAATATGACCCGGTCGGCAGTATGATTCCGGTGGTTATTCTTTCAAATCTCGGTCAGGATAAAGAAGTGGCCAAGGGTAAATTACTTGGCGCAGTGGATTATTTGATTAAATCCAATGTTCATTTGACCGATATTTTGGATAAAATCAGCAAATATATTGTTGCAAAATAAATTTTATTATGGCTCAAGAAATCATTTTATTTTTAACGGGCTTGATGTTTGTGTTATTCGGCATGATCAGATTAAGTTATCGGATGCAAATGGTTTTTAATTCCAGAATTCGCCAATACATTAAATATTTATCTCAAAAACCGATTTATGGAGTGGGGCTCGGCGCGATTTCTACGGCGGTTTTCCAATGCAGCGCGACGATTATTTTTATCACCATCGGCCTAGTCAGTGCAGGAGTTATCAGTGTTGAAAATTCATTAGGTATAATTTTAGGCGCTAATATCGGCACAGTTCTTACCGCTCAATTGGTCGCTTTTAAAATTATGAATATTGCGCCGATTTTTTTAATTATCGGCATGATACTTTGGCTTGCTGCATCTGCGGAAAAATTAAAAAACATCGGCAAGGTAATATTTTATTTCGGTCTTATTTTTTTTGGTTTGAATTTGATTAACAGCGTTATCATTCCTTTAAAAGGAAATCAAGATTTTTTAAATTTTTTTCAAGGAATAAAAAATCCGATTTTAGGCATATTAATCGGATTTGCGGCAACAGTTCTTGTTCAGTCCAGTTCAATTATTACCAGTATTCTCGTTCTTTTGGGGCAACAATCTTTAATAACTCTTGAAATTGGCCTGCCTCTAATTTTGGGCGCAAATATCGGGGCGACAATAATTCCATTTTTATTCAGTTTGGGCGGAGGAGTTAGCGCCAGAAGAGCCGGTATATCCAATGTATTTTTTAAAGTTATCACAGTTGTTATTCTTTTTCCGTTTCTCAGTTATTACGTCAATTTTATAAAACATTTGACCGATAATACTGCCCAGCAAATCGTGAATAGTCATTTCTTTTTCAGTATTTTAGTAGCCTGTTTGTTTATATTTTTAATAAAACCTTTTGCCAAATTATTGGAAAAAATAATTCCCGGCCAAGAAAAAATATTGCCGCTTTGGTCGGAATTTTTAGATGAACAATGTTTGAAAGAACCGTCTCAGGCACTAGAAGCGGTTCAGAAAGAATTAAAAAGAGGAGCGCAGTTAACTCAAGAAATGTTTAAAAAAGCTTTTGAAATAATTTCTACTTTTAGCAACAGGGGATACAGAAGTTTAAATTATTTGGAATTGGTCATTGATAATCTTCAAAAAGAAGTGATGGGTTTTATAGATAAAATACCAAAAAATAAATTAACTTCAAAAAATGCCGCTCAATTGATTCAGTGTTCAAGTATGGTTGATGATATAGAAAGAATTGGCGATCATATTATAAATTTGGTTGAATTGGCCAAATATCGCGTTCAATGCAAGGTAAAATTTTCTAAGGCAGCCAAACAAGAGATAGAAGATATAAAAATAGTTTTGGATAAAATTATTAAAGATTTGATTATTTTGATTGAAGTGCCCAATCAAGAATTGTCGGAAAAAATTTTAAGACATAATGAAAAAATAAGAGAAATGATAATTATAGCAAAAGAAAAGCATTTGGAGAGATTTTATCAGAGGGAATGTAATGCCGCGGATGGCCCGATTTTTAACGATATCTTGGTTAATCTTGGAGGAGTCGCCACTCATTGCGCCAATATGGCGAAATATTATCAGGAAAAAAATATCAATTTTTAGTATTTTTTGTTTAGAAAAATGTGGAGAAATACTCCAAGAATGGTATTGCTTTTTTAATTATTATATATTATAATATAAGGTATGAGTATTGAACTTAAAAGAAAACCAAATGAATCCTTAAATATTTTTTTAAGAAGATTCAGCGAGCGCATTAAAAGAAGCGGTGTACTTGACCTTGCCAAAAAGGGTCAATTTTATGTTAAGCCGCAAAGCAAACTTCTTCGCAGAGCAAGCGCTTTGTGCAGAAAATCGTCTCGCGAGAAAATGGAATATTTAAGAAAACTTGGTAAAATCAAGTAGAAATTTTGTCAAAACTTTCTCGGTTTCTAAATTTAATTTATTAATTTTTTTAGTATGCTGTTAGAAAGAATTGAAAAAGATTTTAAACAAGCCCTACGTGAAGGACAGGAAGACACGAAGGCTGTTTTGCGTATGTTAAAATCTGCCTTGGCATATAAAGCCATTGAATTGAGACCTAAAAAACAAGAACTAACCGATGAAGTGGCTGTTGATATTGTCGGCGGAGAAATTAAAAAACGCAAAGAGGCGATAGAATTATACGAAAGAGGGAATAGGCCGGAATTGGCCGCCAAAGAAAAGAAAGAATTGGAAATACTTTTTAAATATATGCCTGAACAATTATCAGGCGATCAAATAAAAGAAATAGTTTTAAATGTTATTAAAGAAGTCAATGCCGGCAATCCTTCTGACTTCGGCAAGGTGATGGGCTTAGTGACTAAACAAACCAAGGGCAAGGCGGATGGCAATCAAGTCAGCCAAATAGTAAAAGAACAATTAAACAATATTTAAAATTTAAACCTAAAAATTTTTTATGAAAATTGAAATAATTCGCCAAAGGGTGAACAAAAAACAATTGAAAAAAAATATATTTTTAGGTTTTTTGTGTTTATTAATGATATCCGGATTTTTATTTTTTGTTTTAAATCCGGTTTTGACAAAAGCGCAAGATTTGAATAACGGTCTGACTAATTTCCAGAATGCGTCAGGTTATTCAAATACAGAACTTCCGACGGCCATGGGCAGAATAATGAAAATTGTTTTAGGCATACTTGGATTGGCGGCAACGGTTATTATTATTGCAGGCGGTATTAAATGGATGACCTCGGGCGGAGATGAAAAGAAAATTTCCGAAGCCAAAAAATTAATGATAGCCGGCATTATCGGCATTTTAATCATTGTTTTGGCTTATGCCATCGGCAGTTATATTATTAATAGAATTATGGAAGTTACGGGGCCTTCAACTTATTGTGTAGGAAGCAATTGTTGCACGCCTGATTCTTGTTGCGACAACAGCATAGGTATGAAATTTGATGCGAATTGCAAATGTACCATTCCTGCAGAAAGTACTTGTCGTTATTCTCCGGATTACACATCTCTGCTTATGAAGAGCGGTGAAGCTTCTTTTGACACAGATAATATAACTTCAAATCCAGACGCAAAAGTTTATCGCTGCAGTAAAATAAAACCATTTTTCAATTATAGTTTAAATTCTAATGAAGTAAGCGCGGTAATAACCGATCAAACTTTAAAAGTTGTTAAAAATACCGATACAACAAAGCAAGCAATTCAGGGAGTTTGGAAAATTTCCGGCAATTCGGTTTTGTTTACTCCTCAAACTATTTGGGATCCGGATACTAAATATAATGTTATTATTCCAAAATCAATTAAGGATACCTATAATCCCAGTCGTTCTTTAAGTGGTTGCAGTACCGGATTTAAACCTAAATATCATTGTTCGGACGGTGATACTGTTGTTTGGGATTTTACGACCAATAATATTGTAGACACCGAAGCACCCTATTTGAATAAAACTTATCCGACCAATGATGCGGCAAAACCGAATCAGTGGGTTTCCAGAGCGCCGATTATTGATTTGAATTTTAGCGAAAGCGTAGATTTTGATACAATAGCCGATAAAGATGGACATCCTATTCCTACCAGTTTTAAAATAGAAAAATTAGCTTCTCGAGATGCTGAATCAGGCACGGCGGTTGGTGAGGAAATATTGATCGTTAAAGATAAATTTCAAGGATTTTCTATTTCTTTAATCAATCCTAATTTACTTGATTCGTTTACTTGGTACAAAATTACCGTGGCCAATGTTAAAGATTTGTGCGGGAATTCAATGGCGGTGCCGCAATCTTGGAAATTTGAAACAAATGATGTTGTTCCGGGAGTCAGCGATTATTGGCCAAAAGATAAAAATGTTTGTCCGGATGAACCGATTGGCGTCAGTTTCGCCACCAGTATGTATAATAATACAATTGCGATTCAAGGTAAAATCGGGGGAAATATTGTTTTTCAAAGTTCTATTAAACCAATAAAAGAACTTGAAGCGGCGGTTATGGCAAGGGATGGCAACACTCAAATTGGTAAAATTAAAGTTATGGATGCTGATGTTGACAATATCTCCACTCAATTTAAAGTTTTTGAAATTGAATTAAATAATAATTTGACTGCTGCTACATATTCTATAAATGTAACCACTGATTTGGTAATGGACGTTGATCAAAATACGCTTGGCAAAAAATGGGATTTCACAACCACTGATTTAACCAAATGCGCTTGTTCGCCGGTAATTTACAGAGTAACGCCTGATTCCGGTTCACGAAAAAGTTGCGTGACTGTTTTTGGCCGTTGTTTTCAAGGCACTGCCAGTCGTAAGGCGGCTATAACTACATTCCAATTTGATGACAAATATCCGGTTGTTTTGCCCGCTCAACCCAGAATAAATGGAGAAGACGGACCAATAAATGCAACCGTAGAATCATCCGGTCCGGATTTTATCACCACAACTATTCCTGCGGTTTTTGGCGATCCGGCAACTGATATTTCAGATTCATTGGGCGTTAGAGTGGGGATTACTTATGACGATACCAGTAAATCAGAAACCGTGAGTTGGGACAGATTCTTGGTTGATGATAACAGCGAATCCACCGGTCCGTGTCTTTTATCCATAAATCCTTCCAGCGGTTATCCTAAGGGCGATCCAAGTGAAACAAAAGTCAGTTTTAACGGTTTAAGATTCGGCGCAAAAAATATTGACAGCAAAATAATTTTTTATAATCAATCAGCCGCTGCTTTTTCAGAAGCAAATTGGTCTGATACGCAAGTTAGGGACGTATTGGTTCCAGTTGATACTCAAACCGGTGATGTGGTAATAAAAAATTCCAACGGTACAAGCAATGGTTTGCCTTTTAAAGTTTTATTCAGAACGCCAAAACCAGGAGATAAATGCCAAGACGTATCTTGCCCAAATAATTTTGGCAGCTGTTCGGCGCCCTATCAATGTAAAAGCGGTGCTGACACTTGCCGTTGTTGCTGTAATCCCAAACAACAGAATTCTTGCGGCACCGGCGGTTTAACTTGTTTGGCTAATCAAGGCAATTGTAAGGGTTCGGATGAAAATCCCCGCGGTTTATGCTGCGGATGCAAAAATGATGCTCAATGCGGCACCGGCGTTGGTTGCGGTATTTTAGATCCGAATAAATGTTGCCATCCCCAACCAATTATAATAAATGCAAGCAAATCACCTGCCGGCGGAGAAATTAATGTTTGTAAGAATGCGTCAATTTCAATGACCTTTGATAATTTAATGGATCACGATTCTTTAAATGAAAATAATATTAAATTATTGTCTTCCGATGTTGATCCCGGTTATGAGACTGATATTGAAGAAGGAATGGTGGCGCTTTGGCATTTTAATGAAGGAACGGAATCAATTGTCAAAGATACAAAAGGATTAAATAACGGAACAATTTCAGGACCAACTTGGGTTGATGGAAAATTTGGAAAAGCATTAGAATTTGATGGCGCAAGAGGCGATAATGGCGGTGATTATATAACCGTTCCTGATAATTCTTCTTTGGATTTGCAAAAATTATCATTAGATGTTTGGATAAAAATTTCGAAAGGCGCTACTGCTGATAAAAACAGAATGGTTATTTTAGCCAAAGGGGACGAGGGTATTACGGCAAAAAATAATTATGTATTGGATTTATATAGAAATGGCCCAAACACCGGTCAATGGCAGCCGGGTTTTATAGTTGGTACCGGAACACATCCTAATCTTACCAATGTACGCGGTTCAACATGGTTGTCTGAAGATGTTTTTTATAGAATTACGGCAACTTATGATGGAGAAAATCTTAAGATTTATGTAAATGGAAAATTAGACGGCATTCAACCAAAAACATTTGGAACAAAAGATTTGGTCAATGCTGGAAATTTGGTAATTGGCCGGCAGTCTGAGGCAGATTCTAATGGTGATTACTATTCTAATTTTAGAGGCATTATTGACGAAGTCCGTATTTATAATAAAGCTTTAACAGATGAAGCAATTTCAGCTCCTCATCAAGCTAAGGGAAAAATCGTCAGTGTTGATGATAATGTCAAAAAAGAAACAAATGTCTATTTTTATCCTTTTAATTGTCTGTTAAATCAAAATTCTACTTATAAAATATGGATTAAAGGCGGAGTTAATGGAAGCGGTGCCAGAAGCAAAATGGGAGTTTCAATAAGCGATACTGATTGGACTTTTAAAACCGGAAATGGAATGTGTCATATCGCAACAATCAAAGTTGATCCGACAAATCCGGCTGCGCTTAATGAATCAAATCAAACAATAAAGTTTACTGCTTCTGCTTTGGATTCAGGCAGCCGTCCGGTTTGCGTGGATAAATTTGATTGGAGTTCTCAAGATGCCGGTATTGCCAATGTCTTGCCATCAAGCGGTTTGTCCACTATTGCTACTCCTTTAGGGAAATATGGACAAACTTTAATTAAAGCTGCGGTTGAAGATATATCTTGTCTGACGAAAAATACTTGCGCTTTGTTAAAATTTTCGCCTAAAGAATTATTACAAGTTGAAGAACGAACTGACTGTGATAATTGCAGTTTGGGCGGACAATCTCCTTCACCGGCCCATCAATCCACAGACGCCTGCACTCAAGCGCAGATTAGGGTTAAATTTAATCGGGAAGTGGCGATGGATACGACCAGCGCCACGGATAATATAATAATTCAAAAATGCGGCACTGGTGATTTTAATAATTCTCAATGTCCGAGCGATAACAGCAATAAAATAAAAGGCGATTTTACGATTGAAAAAGACGGTTTTTATTTTAAACCAGCTGCTGTGTTGGAGAAAAATATAATTTACCGCGTAACTTTAAAAAGCGGACCGAATGGCATAAAAGATAAGTTTGGATTGGAATTGGACAAAAACAAAAATGGTGTTCAAGATGGAACGCCAAATGATGATTATACTTGGATGTTTATCGCAACTAATGATAATTGTTCTCTGAAAAAAATTTGTCTTAATCCAGCGGGAGTAAATCAAATAACTCATCCGGCTACGCAGCCATATCACACGGAAATTTATACTGCCAATTGTAATTATTTAAACCCCGAAGATTATAATGGTCAGTATTCTTGGGGGTCCTCTGATAAGACTGTAGCCGCAATTGAAGCAAGTACTGATTATAATAATATTGCTACTTCAAAAAAATTGGGCGAAACAGATATTACTGTGAGTACAACAATTGCCGGAGATCAACCGGTCTCCAGTAGCTCTCATTTAATCGTCGCCACCCAGCCGATTGTTAATAATACAAAACCGACAGACAAAGCGATTGATGTTTGCCGCAATACCGTTATTTCCGCCACTTTTGACCAATTAATGGATAGAACTACGCTTAATCCAGACACAATTAAACTTTATAAATATTGTCCTGTTGCGGCCAGTTTGGAGAAAAATAATATTTTTGTCAGATTTTTCAATAATTTAAAAAATATTTTTCTGAAAAAAGTTGAGGCGGGGAAAACAGTTATTTATGATTTAAAAGCGGATATTTCCGCGGTTGATAATAATACCACAAAACAAACTACGGTTTATATAAATTCCGGTTTATTGGATGCAAGCGGTGTTTGTACTTATCAAGTGGAAATTTCCGGTAAAGAAGGAATTGCCGGTAAACAAAATGTCGTAAAAAGTCAATATGGCGTTGAAATGGCGGATAATAATTCTTGGACATTTAACACCGGCGCGGATATTTGTAAATTAAGCAAAGTTGAAATATCTGCGGAAGAGGTAAGTGACACGGTAAATCCTGCGAATACAGATCCGGGAAAACCAATTATTTCTTCAACATCAGTGGAGTTTTATAAAAAAGATTCAACAGTAAAATTTTCAGCAAAAGCCCTTGATAATAAGGGAGCCGAAATTCACGGCGTTTCTGATTATGATTGGACTTGGTCTTGGGATTCTTCAAAACCAAATGTGGTTTTGGTGCCGATCAGCAATAATTCATCGCAAACAGCCACGGCTCAAAATCAAAATGGTGATTCAAAAATTAAAGTTACAGCCAAAATTACAGATACTTCCAAATCGGATATTGGTAAAAGTTTTTCAGCCACGGCTCAAGCCAAAGTTTTCCTTTGCGAATTTCCGTGGAAGTTTGAAGATTCAGCGACTAATTTTAAATTGCAGTATTGCCGAGGAAATTCAGGGAAAAATTTAGTTTTAAACGGCGCTATGTCTGATGGTGTAAATGGTTGGAGTGCTAATCAGCAAGTAAGTATTTCAACTGTTAAAAAATCAAATTATAATGTTTTGAAAGCAACAAATAATAAATCCGGAAGCACGCCCGGAGTAATTTCCGCAAATTGGATTACGGTCTTTCCAAATACGCAATATACCGTATCTATGGCGGCATATAGGACGGGATCAGCTCAAGCGTATATTTATGTTCAAGGTAAAAATGCTTCTTCTTATACTAATTTAGTTTGGTATGGAGCTGCCATTCCTGTTGACACTTTGGCTAAAATTTCCAATACTTTTACTACAGGAGCCAATGATACGGCTATTAAGGTAGGTATATTGTGGTCCGGCTCTGTAAAAAATGATGTCATTTATATGACTAATGTTCAACTGGAAAAAGGAAAATCAGCAACTGAATATCAAAATTTCCCGTCTTTGCCGAATCTTATTTTGACAAAAGAAACATTAGGTACTACTGGCAATTTGGTTAAACAATTTTTCTTTACCCTTGATAATGATAAAATTGGTCTTCAAGTTTTTAAAAATCAGGATTATTTGATTCCTTCCGAATGGTATAATATGGCGCCCAATCCCAATGGTTCGCTGTCTAATATAACAGTGGACGGTTATAAGGCGGTGCAAGACGAACAAACAGTTTATGTCGGCGCAACCAACACTGATAATAATAAAGATAATATTAAAGGTTTAATTTATCTTATTTCACATACTAATAATTATACTCCGGAAACAATTAATATCTATAATCAATTGGTTAAGTATTGGCAATTTAATGCCAATAAAGACGCTCAAGGCAACTATTTAATTTCTCAAGATGATAAAGCTAAAATTCAGAGAGATTTAGTTCGTATTCAGGATATCAGAACAATGAGTCAAAAATTGACAGATTATAAATTAACCAATGGTTATTATCCAAAACTTGAATCAGGCAGTTTTATAAAAGGAATGACCGTTTCCAAATGGCCTTCTTGGAAAAATCCCCAAGGGCAATTTATTTCAAATATGTCAGATGATCCGACTAATCAATTTGTTGGTACTTGCGCCGAGAGCGATGCTGGCCAATGGGGCGGAACCTGTTATAATCAAAGTAAGAGTATTTATGAGTGTCCGGCCAATTCGCAAGTTTATCAATATATGGTTACAGACAGCGGCGCGGATTATCGTTTGTATTTAAATCTTGAAACAGGTTTAAAAAATTGGTTAATGGGCTGCAATGATTATAGAATTCAAAAAGATTGCGAAGCCCATTATTTGTGCGGTTGGACGACCAAATGTCAGCAAAAAGTATTTGGTTATAGTTCAAATGTTTATAAATGTTTTAATTCTGTCTACGGGCCGATTCTTGAGAATACAAAAAAGGACCCATGGACCAACGAAATGGGCGGCGTTGTTTTAAAATAATATAATTTTTATAAATTGATAAAATATAATTTATGCCAGATGAAATAAAAAATTTAGACGCAGATTTTGCCAATCAAGATGCAGGAGTGCAAGATATTTTTGAAGACGTTGAACGCCAAAATCCTGATTTGGATGACAATAAAAAGTCAGGCAATTCATCCTCAAGCCGCAAGAAACTTAATAAAAATTTTATTCGTGTTATTTTAATTGTTGTAATTATTGCGATTGTCGGAGCGGGAGTTTATTATTACGGTTTGCCGAAAATAAAAAATTTAATGGAACAGGCGAAAATAAAAAAACTTAATCAAACCGGTCAGCCCCAGGTAAATCCGGAAGATAGCAAGACAGCGCCGATAATCATTACTAAGCCGATTGAAATGGCTCCTGACGCGGATGGAGACGGCCTGACCGACGAAGAAGAAACTGTCTTGGGTACTGATAAAAATAAATCTGATACTGATAGTGATGGTCTTTCCGACCGAGAGGAAGTTAAGGTCTATTTAACCAATCCTTTAAAACCTGATACTGACGGCGACGGTATCAAAGACGGTCAGGAAATTAAAGATAACACTGATCCGAATAATTCAAATCCAAATGCCAAGTTATTGAATTTACAAAAAGAAATTGATAAATTGAAGTAAATAATTTTACTATTATGCCAGAAGAAACACCTATACAACCGGAACCTCAAAAAATAAACACTCCCGAAGTGCAGGATATTTTTTCTAATCCTCCGGCTGCGGCTAAAAAGGAGATTATGGAAGAAGTAACTCAATATGGAAATACGGGGGAAATGATTTATGTTATGCCGGAAAAATTTCGCAAAGCCCAGCGCAAATTATCAAAAAAAGATAAAAATAAATCTCTTGTTTTAATTTTATGCCTTTTGGTTATTATTGTCGGCGGAGGATTGGGATTTTATTTTTGGATAACAAATTATCATCCAAATATTCCTGTTATTAATCAAATTCCGGCAATTACTCAACCTGAAGATAATAATTCTCCTTCTATTCCAACTGCGAATACTTCAATTGAACAGACCTTAAAAGCAGAGATAAAAGATCAAGGAGGTGAAACTGTTTCTTGGTTGGAATTTTATTTGCCTGCCGGAGCCGTTGATCCGAATTTAAAAATTGAATTAACTTCTCAGGCCGTAACCGATGCAGATGTTTTTAATGATTATAAAGTTGTTGGGGGAATTTATAAAATTCAATCCACTAATCTCATTCTGCAAAAATCAGCAACCCTAAGAGCTTTTTACCATAATAAAATTGTTGAAAGCAATTGGGAAAATGATATTGTTTTGGGTTATTTAAAAGATAATATTTGGACTCCTTTATCAAGCGTGCAAGACGCGGAAAATAATTTAATTACCGCTCAACTGGACCTTCTGCCGTCCGATACTTTTGCTTTAATCGTTCCGAAAAATAAAGTAACTCCTACAACAGAAATATTTCAAATAGCGCCGCAAATTTCTTCCACCATTGATTCTGATCAAGACGGTTTAACTGATACGGAAGAAACGATTTATCGCACCGGTGTTAGTAATCCTGATACTGACGGCGATGGCATCAGCGACGGCCAGGAAATAGTTAATTTAACCGATCCGTTGCAAGCGGGAGAGAATAAACTTTCAGCCGCCGGTTTGGTAAATATTTACACCAACTCAACTTTCTCCTACAGTTTTTTCTATCCGTCTTCATGGATAACAAGGGCAATTCCGGAAACCAACAATGAAGAAGTTTTGGTAATCACCAATACCGGAGAATTTTTCAGCGTGAGCGTGGAAAAAAATCCGGATCAATTGTCTTTGATTGATTGGTATTCTAAACAATCTCCGACAACGGAAAAAGGTTTATTAACTACAATTACTGTCAATAATCAACCGGCTCTTTGGAGTTCCGATCATTTGACAATTTATATTTCCAAAGATGAAAATGTTTATGTGATTTCTTATAATGTCGGCACGGAAAAAGAAGCTAATTTTAAAGCTACTTTTAAATTACTGATTAACAGTTTTCAATTTATTGTTCCGTCTGCACCTGTTGCCTCAAGGCCGGACGGCACTTTAATAAAATATCCGAATAGTCCGGCGGTTTATTTAATTGAAAGCGGCAGCAAAAGAGCTTTTAAATCCGGAGATATTTTTGGAAAATTAGGTTATAAATGGGCGAATGTCATAGAAATTCCAATAACCGAAATTTTTTCGGATGGCCCTATTATTGATGAAAATGAACCAAAAAAATAATCTTTTATTAATATGGCAATGAATGATTTAATCATTAAAAAAAGAGTGGTTATTTTTTTTATAGTAATAGTTTTGCTTTTTTTTGCTTTTTCCAATGGAGGAAAAAGCACTCTTTTTTTCTTATTAACACCGTTTGAAAAATTATCTTATAAAATTTCCGGTCACCCGAAAAATTTTATTGAATGTCAAAATTGGCAAAATGATAAATCGGCGTTGGAAAATGAAATAAATAATCTTAAAACTGAAAATACCAAGCTTCAAATATATCAAACGGAAAATCAAACCTTGAAAAATCATTTGAATTTTTTAAATAATTCCAAGGACTCATTTGTTCTGGCCAATATTATCGGTAAAAGAATAGAAACCGGTTATACTTGGTTTTTGCTTGATAAAGGCAAAAAAGACGGCGTAAATATCGGTTTGGCGGTTGTTGATGAAAATGGAACTTTAGTCGGCACAATAATAAAAGTTGAAGACTATCTTTCATTTTTACAGCCGATTTTTGACAGCCATTCGCAGATTGCCGCTGATATTATCATAAAAGGCGAGAACCCGGATTCAGTTTCCGGAATAGTGCAGGGGGAATACGGTTTAACCATGAAAATGAATTATATTCCACTTGATAAAGCGATAAAAACAGGGGATATTATTATTACTTCCGGTTTGGAAGAAAATATCAGGAGGGGATTAATAATCGGCGAAATAGCTGAAATTAATAAAAAACCAAATGCCGTTTTTCAAGAAGCGGTTATTAAGTCACCTAAGTCTCTTTCGGACTTGAGAATTGCGTCAATAATTTTAAAATCTCGCCCATAAAATATTATTATGGCTACATTTAAGTTTGTCTTGTTAGTTTTGTTAATAATCTGTTTAAATATTTTACAGATTTCTTTTTTATTTAAATATCCGATTTTGAAGTATTTGAATCTTACCTTGATTTTAATGATTTTTTTTCTTATTTTCAATAAATTTAAATTTGCCCTTTTGACCGTATTGACAGGCAGTATTTTGTTGGATTTATATTCTATTTTTAAGCCAAGTGTTTTTTTTCTGACCTTTCTATTAACCCTGGTTATTTCTTATAAAATTATCAAAGAATTCAGTCAAATGTCGACAAACAGCGTTTTAATTGTGGCGATTTTATGCAATCTTGCTTATCAAGCCATTATTTTAATCATTGTTTGGCTTGCTTATTTTTTAAATCTTCAGGATTTTATAGTGGTGATGGACAAATTTTATTGGCTTAGTTTTTGTTGGTCTGTTTTGGCAAATAGCTTGGCGATAGTCATGGGATATTCAATTATGAAAACTTTGCGTCAAAAATAAAACAATGATAAGAAATATTTTTTATGGACGATCCGTTTAAAATTAAACAAGAAGACAAAAATATCAGAGACGGAAATTTGGAAGGATTTAATCAGCGCCGATATGCGGGTAATTATTGGCCGCCGGAAGAAAATTGGGCCGGGCCGATAGTTTTGCCTATGGAGAAAAAATCTCTCAATATTTTTATTTTTTTAATGATTGCGGTTTCGACGATTGTATTCGGCCGAATTTTTTGGCTTCAAGTTTTTTCCGGCCATGAATTCAGAAATATGGCCGAAGGCAACAGAATCCGCGTTGAAACGATCAAGGCAGACAGAGGACTTATCTATGATCGTTATCAGACACCATTAGTTAAAAATACGCCTAATTTTTCTTTAATAATAACGCCTTTGGATTTACCCAAAAATAAAGAAACAAGAATAGAAATTGTTAAAAAAACTTTATCTTTCTTGGGAGAATCATTGGATAATTCCACCAAAGAGGAGGTATCTAAACTTACGGCTGATCAACCCAATCAATCAGTGTACCCCGTTGTATTAAAAGATAATTTGAGTTATAAAGAAGCAATAAAATTAAAATTAGAAGAATTGCCGGGTGTCTCCGTAATCGTAGAACCGAAAAGGCAATATTCTGACCCTACATATTTTTCGCACGTTATCGGTTATATGGGTAAAATTACTCCGGAAGAATTGGCTGACAATAAAGAATATTCAATGACTGATTCTCTCGGCAAAACAGGATTGGAATTAAATTATGAAAATATTTTGAAAGGAGAAAATGGAGAAACAAATATTGAAGTTGATTCGCTTGGAAGAGAAAAAAGAATCGCCAGCCAAAAAATACCTCAAACCGGACAAGATTTGATTTTAACCATTGATGCGGGCTTGCAAAAAAAAGTTACTGACGTTTTAAGCCATTATATTAAAACTGCCGGCGCTCGCGCCGGATCAGCCGTGGCAATAGATCCGCGAAACGGCGAGATTTTGGCTATTGTCAGCTGGCCGACTTTTGATAATAATATTTTTATTCAAGCAAGCGCCGGTGATTTTAAAAATTTAATAGAAGATCCCTATAAACCTTTATTTTTCAGGGCGATCAGCGGCCAATATCCGTCCGGTTCAATTTTTAAGCCGATTGAAATAGCCGCTGCTTTTGCCGAAGGTATTATTAACGAAAAAACAACAATTCTTTCTACTGGAGGAGTGAGAATCGGGCAGTGGTTTTTTGCCGATTGGAAAGCGGGCGGGCACGGGGTGACTGATTTTAAAAAAGCTTTAGCTGAATCGGTTAATACTTTTTTCTATTACATTGGCGGAGGATTTGGAAATTTTAAAGGCCTTGGGCCGGAAAAAATTATTCAATATGCCGAACTTTTTGGTTTGAACAGCAAAACAGGTGTTGATTTAAAAGGCGAGGCAACCGGTTTTTTACTGACTCCCGATTATAAAGAAAATGTTCAAAAACAGCCATGGTATATCGGCGATACTTATCATTTATCCATTGGCCAGAGTAATATTTTAGTCACGCCGATTCAAGTGGCGAATTATACGGCGGCCATTGCTAACGGTAAAACTCTTTTTCAACCTCGCTTGGTTAAAGAAATTGATAATCCGGAAACCGGCCAAAAAATAATTATTCAGCCGCAAATTATCAGAGAAAATTTTATTGATGCAAAATATTTGGAATTAGTCAGAGAAGGAATGCGTCAAACAATCACGACGGGCAGCGCCCGCAGTTTAAATACTTTACCGATTCAAGTCGCCGGTAAAACCGGCACAGCCCAAGTAGAAGGCAAGGGCAATCATGCTTGGTTTACTTGTTTCGCGCCTTATGAAAATCCGGAAATAGCTTTGACTATTTTAGTGGAAAATGGAGGTGAAGGTTCGTCTTTTGCCGCGCCGGCAGCCAAAGAAATTTTATCTTGGTGGGCGGAACAAAAGAAAAAATAATATTTGGAGTAAAAAGTTTTCCACAAGGGTATTTGACTTTTGTCGGATATCTGATACAATGATATTAATTAATACCAATTAACTCGGTGTTTTTTTAATTTATGACATTTTTCTTAACGCCTGAAGGGCGAAAAAAAATTGAACAAGAATTGGAAGAATTAAGAAGCGTACGAAGGCCGCAAGTTGCGGACCGGATTCGTGCTGCCAAAGAACTGGGTGATTTGAGCGAAAACGCGGAATATACGACAGCCAAGGAAGAACAGGGATGGATTGAAAACGAGATAATAAGATTGGAAAATTTATTGAGAAATGTTGAAATTATTGACAGTCATCAAAAAAATAAAGATGTGGTCAGAATAGGATCAACAGTTAAACTTAAAATTAAAGATGATTTTAAGACTTTTATGATTGTGGACAGTGAAGAATCAGATCCGGCGCAAGGCAGAATTTCTTATGAATCTCCCATGGGACAAGCCCTTTTAAACAAAAGACTTAATGAAAAAGTGGAATTTCAAGTTCCAACAGGTTCTACAACTTTTACTATTGTTGAAATTAAATAAAATAATTATTTTATTAATGAAAATGACCTCTTTAAAGGGTCATTTTTAGTTGTTGACCCCACACCTTTTGGCGATGGCATTTTTTAAATGCGGAACATTATCGCCAAAAGGTGCGGGGTTGATAATATTTTATAATAATGTTATAATAATTACATCTATTTTAACCATAAATTTATGACTAACGAAGAACAATCAAGAATAGAAAAATTAGAAAAAATCAAATCAAGCCAAGTTAATCCGTATCCGGCTTTATCCGAGAGGTCTCATACTGTAAAACAAGCGATTGATGATTTTGATAAATTATCGGAAAAAGAAATTTTGGTAAGTTTGGTTGGACGTTTGGTTTTATTGCGGCTTCACGGCAAGGCGTGTTTTGCCAATCTGGAAGATGGAACCGGCCGTTTTCAAATTTTTTTCGCTCAAGATAATGTTGGAGAAAAAGAATATCAGTTTTTTAATGAGAATGTTGATGTCGGCGATTTTTTAGAAATTAAGGGTCATCTTTTTATTACCAAAAGAGGCGAGAAAACAATTAAAGCGACAAGTTGGAAACTTTTATCCAAGGCTCTTTTACCGCTTCCTGAAAAATGGCATGGCTTGTCTGATGTGGAAACAAGATATCGTCAAAGATATTTGGATTTAATCGCCAATCAAGAAGTGAGAGATATTTTTGTCAAAAGGACGAAAATGATACAATTAATCAGAAATTTTTTTAATCAGCGGGATTATATGGAAGTCAGCACGCCTGTTCTTCAGGGAATAGCCGGCGGAGCCATTGCCAGGCCGTTTGTCACTCATAATCACGCTTTGGATATTGATTTATATTTAAGAATTGCGCCGGAACTTTATTTAAAAAGATTGATTATCGGCGGATTTGAAAGAGTTTATGAAATCGCCAAATGTTTCCGCAACGAAGGCATTGATGCTTCTCACAATCCCGAATTTACCCAAATAGAATTTTATCAATCCTATGCCGATTATAATGTTTTAATGAAACTGACCGAAGAATTATTTGAATATTTATTATCTAATTTGGAAGAGAAACTGACCATTGAATATCAAAATAACACTTTGAATTTCAAGCCGCCTTATCCGCGATTGGAATTCAGGCAAGCGATTAAAAATGAAACAGGTCTTGATATTGAAGAATACCGCGATTTAAAAGGATTGATTGAACAAGTGAAAAAGCTTGGCATAACAGTTGAAAAATCATGGGACAGAGGAAAAATTTTAGACGAACTTTTTAAAGAGCGCGTCAGGCCGAAACTTATTAATCCGACTTTTTTAATTCATCATCCGATTGAGCTTTCGCCATTGGCAAAAAAATGTCCGGATAATCCCAATTATGTGGAAAGATTTCAATTATTGGTGGCCGGAATGGAAATTTGCAATGCTTTTTCCGAATTAAATGATCCTTTGGATCAGGAATCAAGATTTAACGAGCAAGACAAGTTGCGCGAAAAAGGGGATCAAGAAGCACAAGGTCTTGATGAAGATTTTGTTAAAGCTTTAAAATACGGCATGCCGCCTACAGCCGGCGAAGGAATCGGCATTGATCGTTTGGCTCTTATTTTAACCAATACTTGCAATATTCGGGAAGTGATTTTATTCCCGATTCTTAGACCCAAGTCAGGAAACTTATAATTCATTAATCCGTTAACTCGTTAATCCGTTAATTAAGTAATTGAATCAATATGTTAGACAT
>JAQUOF010000004.1 GCA_028717225.1 Patescibacteria group bacterium | reverse complement strand
TAATATGAAGAAAAAAGAACTGAAAAAATCAAAAGAAAAACTTAATTTTTCATCTTTATCGCCGACGCGTCGGCTGGTTTTGGCCATAGTTTTGTTTACTTTGGCCATTATTTTATTATTGGGATTATGCGGATTAGCCGGAGTGGCGGGCGAACTCTTGTCTGTCGGCCTTAAAGTTATTTTGGGCTGGGCGAGTTGGACAATTCCGGTTGCTTTGGCGATTGTCGCAATTATGTGCCTTAATCATGAAAAAATTCAGGAGATTTATCCCAAAAGGCCTTTCGGGATAAGATTGGCCGGATTGTTTTTCTCGGTTGTGATGTTGGCGGCCATTTTCCACATTCATTTTGTTGATAATAAATTGGCCCTTGCGGCATATAAAGGAGGCGGATATATCGGTTATGGAATAAGTTATGTGATTGTTAACACCTTCGGAATTTGGGCGAGTTGGGTGATTTTTGTTTGCGCTTTCGCGGTTGGCGGAATTGTCGCTTTTTCCAATTTGAAGAAAAAATTAACAAAAGAAGAATTGGAGGCGGAAGCGGAAAGAAAAAAAGAAAATCTTGCTCAGGCGGGTTTTCAAAGTTTGAAAGCGATTTTAGCCAAAAAAGAAAAATTAGTTTTAAAACCGGATAGTGAAAAAGATAAAATTTTGGAAAAAACGGAAGACAGTTTAAAATCGGCCAAAGGAATCGCCGGTTTTGGCTCAACGAAGATTCGCCCCAAGATTGAATTGCCTTTGGATTTATTGGATTCCAGCTCTGAAAAACCGAATTCCGGGGATATAAAAAATAATAAATTGATTATTCAAAAAACTTTGGAAAGTTTCGGCATTCCGGTGGAAATGGGAGAAGTAAAAACCGGTCCGACTGTCACTCAATATACTTTGAAACCGGCTGATGGCGTAAAAATTTCGCAAATTACGGGTTTGCAAAATGATTTGGCTTTGGCTTTGGCCGCTCATCCGATCAGAATTGAAGCGCCGATTCCGGGCCAATCTTTGGTTGGAATTGAAATACCGAATAAGCAAAAAGCAGTTGTCAGATTGAGAGAAGTTTTTGAAAGCGCTGAATTCAGAAAAAATAAAACTAATTTATCGCTGGCAATAGGCAAAGACGTGGCGGGCGATATATGGTTTGGCGATTTGGGAAAAATGCCGCATTTGCTGGTGGCCGGTTCAACCGGAAGCGGAAAAACCGTAATGCTTAATTCAGTCATCGTAAATTTAATTTATCAAAATACTCCCGAGGATTTGAAATTTATTTTCATTGATCCAAAGAGAGTGGAGCTTACTTTATATAATGACTTGCCTCATTTATTAACGCCGGTTATCACTGATGTTAATAAAACTATTAACGCTTTAAAATGGTCAATTAAAGAAATGGAGCGCCGTTTTGAAGTGATGAGTCAGGTTCAAAAAAGAGATATTTTCGCTTACAATAAAGACGCAAAAATTAAAATGCCGTTTATCGTGGTGGTAATTGACGAATTGGCTGATTTAATGATCACTTCGCCGCAAGAAGTTGAAGCTTGTATTATCAGGCTGTCACAGATGGCTCGGGCGACCGGAATTCACTTAATAATGGCCACCCAGCGCCCGTCAGTGGATATTATCACAGGTTTGATCAAGGCCAATATTACCTCCAGAATAGCTTTTTCAGTGGCTTCGATGACTGATTCAAGAACGATTTTGGATTTTTCAGGCGCGGAAAAATTATTGGGCCGCGGTGATATGTTGTTTATTTCATCGGAATTATCCAAACCGAAAAGATTGCAAGGTGCTTATGTTTCAGATGAAGAAATCAAAAGAATTGTTGAATATTTAAGAAATGTCGCCAAACCGGAATATCAGGACGAAATTGTCGCGCCTCCACAAAATGAATCGGGAAATAATTTAAGCGATTTAGTGGAAGATGAAATGCTGTCAGATGCCAGAGAAGTGGTTATTCAGGCCGGTAAAGCTTCTGCTTCACTTTTACAAAGAAGATTGAGAATCGGTTATGCCCGCGCGGCAAGGTTATTGGATTTATTGGAGGAAGAAGAAACAATCGGGCCGGGTGAAGGCGCCAAGCCGAGAGACGTATATAAAAAGAAGGAGGAAATAGAGTAAAATATTATGGCCTTTAGAACTCAATCCATTAAATTTGAAAGTTTGGGCACTATTTTGCGCGATAAAAGAATTTCAGAAAATTGGAGCTTAGAGGATGTTGAAAGAAAAATCGGCGTGCCGGCTAAATATTTACAATGTATAGAAGAAGACGAATTTTATAAATTGCCCAGTCCGACTTACACAAGAGGATTTTTATTGCAATATGCAGAATTATTGGGATTTAATCCGGAAGAAGTCGTTAATTTGTGGAAAAAAGAATCTTCTTATTCAATTATAAAAGAAGTAAAAAATAAGAGAGTCAGAAGGTTGCCTTTGGTTGAATTAGGTAAAGAAAAATTTTTTGATATTTTCAATTCAAAATATTTTTTTATAGGTTTGGTCACGTTGGGAGTTCTTCTTTATCTTTTTTTCGGCATAAAAAAATTAATTTTTCCGCCGGAAATTCAGCTTTTTTCGCCCAGAACAAATTTAGTAACCGAAGAAACTTCTTTAGTAATTGAAGGAAAAGTTGATGACGGGGTGGAGGTGTTTATTAACAAACAGAAAATTGATGATATGACAAATGATTATTTCAAGGTGAAATTGGAACTTGAAAGAGGCATAAATAATATTGAAATTTCAGCCAAAAAGAAATATTCAAGAGAACGAATCATTAAGCGCCAAATTATTGTAGAATAATAGAAATCAGCTTCTTGGCTTGTAGCTTTTTAGCTTCTTAGGTAAAAAATAATTTATGACAAATAAAAAGAAAAAAGTAGCTTTTATCACGGGAATTACCGGCCAGGACGGTTCTTATTTGGCTGAGCTGCTTTTAGATAAAGGATATGAAGTGCACGGTTTGATTCGTCGCAGCAGCAATTCCAATTTGGAAAGAATCCAGTATTTATTAGATGATTCTCGCTATCAAAAAAGAATTTTTCTTCATTGGGGTGATTTAAGCGACGCAAGCCGTCTTTTTAATTTGATTCAAGAAATCAGGCCGACTGAGATTTATAATTTAGCCTCTCAAAGCGATGTTAAAATAAGTTTTGAAATGCCGGCTTATACGGCCGACGTAACGGCGGTTGGAGTTTTAAGAATTTTGGAAGCTATCAGAAAAATAGATAAAAAAATTAAATTTTATCAAGCCAGTTCCAGTGAAATGTTTGGTAAAATTAGAGAATTTCCTCAAAGCGAAAAGACCGAATTTCATCCGCGCAGCCCTTATGCGGTGGCAAAACTTTATGGTTATTGGATAACAAAAAATTATCGGGAAAGTTATGATATTTTTGCTTGCAACGGCATTTTATTCAATCATGAATCGGAGCGCAGGGGAGATAATTTTGTCACGCGGAAAATAACCAAAGCCGCAGCCAGAATCAAATTGGGACTGCAGAAAGATTTAATGTTGGGAACTTTGGATGCAAGGCGAGATTGGGGTTATGCGCCGGAATACGTCCAAGCGATGTATTTGATGATGCAGCAAAAAAAAGCTGATGATTTTGTGATTGCAACCGGCGAGACACATTCGGTCAAGGAATTTGTTGAAGCGGCATTTAAATATCTGGGATTAGACTGGAAAAAATATGTCAAACAAGATAAAAAATATCTGCGTCCGGCCGAAGTGGATATTTTATGCGGTAATATTGCCAAAGCAAAAAAAGTTTTAGATTGGCAGCCAAAAGTTAAATTTAAAGAATTGGTAAAAATAATGGTTGAGGCAGATTTTGAATTGGTAAAAAAAGAACTTAGAAAATAATTTAATAATTAATTTTTTAAAAATAATATATGGTTAAAAAAGAAGAAAAAAAGGAAGAAGATTTAAAAACTACTGATCGCCAAAAAGCCGCTCAATCGGCGATTGAACAAATACAATCAAGATTTGGCGAAGGATCAATTATGAAATTGGGCGAGGCTCGAAAGATGGATGTTGAAGTTATTCCAACCGGGTGCTTATCTTTGGATTTAGCTTTGGGCGCGGGCGGAATACCGAAAGGCAGAATAATTGAAATTTTTGGTCCGGAAATGTCAGGTAAAAGCACTTTGGCGCTTTATGTGGTGGCTGAAGCTCAAAAAATGGGCGGAGTGGCCGCTTATGTTGATGCCGAGCATGCTTTGGATCCGGAATATGCTAAAAAAATAGGCGTTAAAATTGACGATCTTTTGATCTCTCAACCGGACACAGGAGAACAGGCTTTAGAGATTGTTGAGACCCTGGTTCGTTCCAATGGCGTAGACGTGATTGTGATTGATTCGGTGGCTGCTCTGACCCCGCAGAAAGAGATTGAAGGAGAAATGGGTGATTCGCAAATGGGCTTGCAAGCGCGGTTGATGAGTCAAGCTTTAAGAAAATTGACAGCTATTGTCAGTAAGACTCATACTTGTGTTATTTTTATTAATCAAATCAGAATGAAAATTGGCGTATTTTTCGGCAATCCGGAAACCACTACCGGCGGCATGGCTCTTAAATTTTATTCTTCAGTGCGAATTGAATTGCGCCGTTTGGCCCAGCTTAAAAGAGGCGATGAAGTAATTGGAAATAAAGTGAGAGTTAAAATAGTTAAAAATAAAGTTGCTCCGCCGTTTACGACCTGCGAATTTGAAATTATGTATAATGAAGGAATTTCTCGCACGGGTGATTTAATAAATCTAGGATTGAAATATAATTTGGTTAAAAAGACGGGGAATACTTTAAGTTATGGCGACGTCAAACTCGGCGTGGGTCAAGAAGCTCCCAAATTATTCTTAAAAGAAAATCCGAAAATTGCTCAAGAACTGAAAAAGAATATTATTCAGGCCGCGAAAGAAAAGAAGTAGATAAGGAAGTTGATAAGTAGATAAGCTAACTAAGTTGATAAGTAAATAAGCTTACTAAGAAATAAGTTAAATAAATAAAAATATCCGGGATTAACCGGATATTTTTATTTAGCTTATTTACTTATCAACTTACCCGCTTAGTAAGCTTGTTTATTTTTCTTAAAATTTTTCTCGTAATATTCAACCATAAAAGCCCAGAGAATGCCGATAAAAAGTCCTAGTATTGCGGCAATTGCTACGTTTTGCGTTCTTTTAGGTGCAATTCTTTTATTGGGTGTGGCGGCAGCCACCTCAATAGCAGTTGGTTTTACCTGATAAGTTTTTTCGTATTCTTTTTGTTGAAGATTCTGATTAAGATTGGCTGATTGTTGTTCAAGGTCGGATATTTGCTGTTCTTTCGCATCTCTTGCATCTTTAACACCCGCTAAAAGGTTGATGTAGGCTTGGACTACTTGACCTTGACCCTCAGATTGAGCTTCGTCGCGTTGACTAATTTCTTTTGTATAAAATTTAGCGTCATTATCAAGTCGGTTTATTTCTGTTTTTATTTGTTCAATATTTTTCTTGATTTTTTCTTGGCTTGCTATGATGGTTTCTATTTCTAAATTAATGGTTTTCTCGGCTTCTAAAAATAAATTTTGGTGTCGATTAATAATAAAGTCAGTGATTAAATTAGTGGTTTCCAGCGCTTTTTGCGGCGTGGCACCGCGGCCTTTTATTTTTAAGAGAGATGTTTTCTCTACTGGTTCTATAGAAAAAATTTTTGTTATTTTTGCCAAAGGAGTGTTGGTTGGCAATCCTAATTTTAAAGCAATGTCTTTTAAAGTATTTTCACGGGAGAAAATTGCTTTAATATCATCTATATTTTCTAAAGTAATAAATACAGATTGATTTTTTATCTGACCCAATTTAACCAGAGTTACAGCTTCAAAAGTTTGAGGAAGTATTAAACTGATTATCGCCACGGCGATGACAATAATAAAAAAAATAGCTAAAATTCCTCGTTTTCTTTTTATGATAACATTGATATAATCTTTTAAATCAACTTCTTCATCATTATAGTTTTTTTCTTGATTTTCCATATTTTAAAAATATACTAATAAATTTTAAGTTTCGTGATTATAAGTGGGAATGATTTCTTTAAGTATTTTAATTATACTATTTTTATCCATTTTATCAAGTGCTTGTTTAAATTTTTCAAGTCCCTGAATTAATTTTTGATCATCAAAATTAGACAGTTTGGCCATGAATATTTTTTCATGCTTGGTTGGTATTTCTGAATTGGTTAAAATTTCTTCAAATAATTTTTCACCCGGACGCATTTGAGTAAAAACAATGGGAATATCAACGTCAGATTCATAACCGGCCAGTCGGATCATTTCTTTTGCCAGATCCACTATTTTAACCGGTTCGCCCATGTCTAAGACAAAAACTTCGCCTCCTTGGCCTAAAGCACCGGCCTGCATTACCAATAAACAGGCCTCAGAGGTGACCATAAAATATCTTTTCATTTCCGGATGAGTAACTTCAACAGGTCCTCCTTTTTTGATTTGTTCTTCAAAAATTCCAACCACATTGCCTTGGCTGTCCAAAACATTGCCAAAGCGAACAGCGCAGAATTTGGTTATATTTTTTTTGTTCAGCCAAAGACAAATCATTTCTCCGACTTGCTTGGTCGCGCCCATAATTGAAGTTGGATTGACCGCTTTGTCAGTGGAAATAAGAACAAATTTATCAACTCTATGTTTTGTCGCCGCTTGAGCCAAGGTTAGTGTACCGAAAACATTATTTTTAATTGCTTCTAAAGGGTGAGATTCCATTACCGGCACATGTTTATAGGCCGCGGCATGAAAAACAATATTTGGTTTTTCTGTTTCAAACAGCCAATTTATTTTATTTTCATCGCAAATATCGCCGATTTCAAAGTTTTTTGCAATATTTGGAAATTCTTTATTAAGATTTCTTCCAAGATGGAAGAGTCCGGTTTCATTTTGATCAAGGGCAATAAGGCGAGCGGGATTAAATTTTAAAATTTCTTGGCAAAGATGCGAGCCAATAGAACCGGCAGCGCCGGTTACTAAAACTGTTTTTCCGGTAATAAAATTTTTAATAGCTTGAGTGTCAATTTTAACCGATTCTCTGCCGAGTAAGTCTTCAATTGAAACATCGCGCAACTGATTTAAACTTACTTTTTCATCTAAAATTTCTCTTGTACCGGGTAAAATTTTAATTTTTTGAATACCGGCTTCGCGGGCCAATTTTACGGTTTTTCTGATAACTTCTTGCTGAGCGGACGGCATGGCAATAATTAATTCATTAATTTCGAGTTTTTTGACAATTTTTGGAATATCGGCTATTTTTCCCAAAACTTTTATTCCATGAATAAGTATCCCTTGTTTCATTGGATTGTCATCAACTAAACCGATAATAAAATAAGGACTGTCGTTTGAAGTAATAATATGCCGCACTAATTGTTCGGCCGCGTCACCGGAGCCGGCAATTAGAATAGATCTGCCGCGCGGGGCGCTACGTTGAAATTGATGGAGATAAATTCTCTTGGAAAAGCGCAATCCGCCGGTCAAGAGAAAAGTTAGAAAGGCGGTAATAAAAATAATAGAACGGGGGAATCCCTCAAAAAGAGGAAAAATTTTCAGAATATAAATAGTTGTTCCAATTAAAAGAAAACTGATTATTACGGCTCGTCCAAGCTTAAAAAGTTCTGAAATACTGACAAAAGACCAACTAATGGCATAAAGTTTTTCCAGCCAAAAAAAGAAAATAATCAACGGAATAGTTAATCCGACAAATCCTTTTATCATTGGAAAGTATTGGGTAGAAATTTTTCCGTCAAAACGCAGTAAAAAACTCAGCCAGCAGGCGATTATTATAAAAATAATATCCCCCAGCAGGAAGAAAATTGTTCTTTTGGCTGTGGTTTTAGTAAAAATTTTATTTTTTATTTCTTGATAAGACATTTTTTTAAAATTTGAAAACCAAATTAAAACTATTCTATTTAATTACGGCGTATCCTATATATGGATCAAAATCCAGTCTTTCTATTTTCAATTTATTAATACCAATTGTTTTAAGAAGAGCCATTGTTTCGCCGGGCCAAATAGGATTATCCAATTCGTCAAAGGCGATAATAGATCCCTTGGGCATTCTTGGATAAAAATTTTCAATTGCAATTTTTGTAGGCTTGAATAAATCAAAATCCAAAAACAACAAGCTGACCACCAAATGTTGATTTTCTTTAACAAATTTGGGAATAGTTTTTAAAGCGTCTCCTTTTACTAACTGAACTTTATTGACGTGCCCCAGCGGTCTGGTGGAATCATAAATTTTAATTAATTCCAAGAGTTCATTATATGAATTTGCTTTAAGGTCGCCCATCTTTATTTTAGAAGATTGATTTTTATCTTCTTGAGAAAGAGAAGGGAATCCTTCGAAGGTGTCAAATCCATAAATTCTTCGCGTTAAATTTATTGGTTCAAGAATCGCGCTAAATTTTGCCCATGACATCAAGCCGAAACCGTCGTGAACTCCGCATTCTATAATAGATCCTTTAATATTTGATACTTTTTTGAAAATTTCATATAAAGCCAAAAGACGCGTAAGTTTTTGTCTTCTGATATATTTAGGGAAATTTTCTAATTTTTTATCTGTTGTATCCGAGTTATCATTAAAAATTTGAGTTATTTTTTTTAATTCATCTTTCTCATTTCCCGTTCTCAATCCTCCTAAAGGAGCGATAATTTTATTTTTTAAAGTCATATTTTTTATTAAATTTTAAAATTTGATTAATTATTGTTTCAGGCGTGAGACAATATTTTTTACAAAGATAATCATGGCTTCCCTTATAACATGAATATTCGTCAGGTAATCCTATTCTTTTAAATAAACCTTTGTAATTCAGTTCCAATAATGTTTCTGCGACTGCGCCGCCCAAACCGCCGATTATACTGTGTTCTTCAATGGTGAAAATAGCTTTATGGCGTAATATTTTTTTTATTAAATTTACATCCAATGGTTTAATAGTGTGCATGCTGATTAGGGTAGTACTAATGCCTTGTCTTATTAAATTATCGCAAACAATTTTGGCAGAGGATAACATTGAGCCCGTGGCAATAAGCGCTATTTTATTTCCTTTATTTATAATAATTCCCTTGCCGATTTTTATTTTAGTTGAGTTTTTATGTATATTGGGAGTTTTATCCTGACCGAATCTGACATATAAAGGACCCTTATAATTTATAGATTCTTTGGCAATAGCTTCGGCTTCTAATAAATCACCCGGGGCCACCACGGTCATATTCGGTAAGGATCTCATAATGGCTATATCTTCAATGGCGTGATGAGTCATACCTTCCAAGCCATATGCAAATCCTCCGCCCGCCCCTAATAATTTAACATTTAAATTGTGAGCGCATAATCCCACTTTAATTTGTTCCAGGGGTCTCATGGTTAAAAAGGGGATAATTGAATAACAATAGACATTTTTTTTGGCCAAAGCCATGCCTGCAGCCAGACCGATCATATTGCTTTCGGCTATGCCAACATCAATAAATTGTTTTGGGCAATCTTTGATAAAATCGCCGAAAAAAGTTCCCAAATCAGCTGTTAATAAAAAAATATCTTTATTTTTTCGGGCAGCCTCTTTTAAAATTTTTATAAATGTTATTCTCATAATTATTTATGACAGTTCCTCTATGGCTTTTTTATATTCTTCTTTATTGGGACATTTTGAATGCCAAACAAGCTGATTTTCCATAAAAGAAACTCCCTTGCCTTTAATGGTATGAGCAATAATGATATTTGGTTTTCCTTTTTTAAAAGGAAGGTGGCTTAGAGCGTTAATCATTTGTTGGAAATTATGGCCATTTAATTCTTTCGTCTCCCAACCAAATGATTGCCATTTTTTAGCCAAGGGCTCCAATCCTAAAACTTTATCCACGGTTCCCAATATTTGCAGTTTATTATAATCTACAATAGCGATTAAATTATCTAATTTGTGATGACTGGCAAATAAGGCTGCTTCCCAATTTGATCCTTCGTCCAATTCTCCATCGCCTAAAAGAACAAAAACCCTGCGTTTAGATTTATCATATTTAGCTGCCAAAGCCAAGCCTGCTCCTATTGATAAGCCATTTCCCAGCGATCCGGTAGTAACTTCTATGCCTTTGGCGACATCGCGATTGGGGTGTTGTTCAAATATACAATTATCAATAG
The DNA here is from genome assembly GCA_028717225.1 of Patescibacteria group bacterium. GTDB lineage: Bacteria > Patescibacteriota > Patescibacteriia > UBA2591 > JAQUPP01 > JAQUPP01. The sequence continues at coordinate 33,466 of JAQUOF010000004.1, read as the reverse complement.
CAAAACTTTTTAATAATTTGTCCGAAAAAAAACCTTTTTTAGCTAAAATCGGATATAAAGCAGGCACGGCATGACCCTTGCTTAAAATAAATATATCCCGATTTTTTTTATATGGATTTTTAGGATCTATGACTAAAATTTTAAAATAAAGAGTTACCAAAATATCAACTATAGAAAAAGATGAACCGAGATGCGGGCCTTTTGTTTGATAAATTACATCAATTATTGTCTTTCTGATGTCTTTAGCGATGTTTTGGCAGCGAATAATTTCTTTGTGAGTTGAAGAAACCATAATACTATAATATTATTAAATGAGTGTTTTGTCAATAATTCATTAAATTTAGATTACTCTTTGAATTTAATCTTTAAAAATAATTTTTTTACCCATTTTAGATAATTTTTTTCTTTCCTCTGACGTGAGTCGCCAGCCAAGAGCACCCAATGCTTCTTTGGCTTGTTTGGGATTTTTGATTCCCACTAAAACGCAAGTTATTTGAGGATGATCAAGAATCCATCTGATGGCGACTTGAGCAGGGGTTTTATGATATTGTCGCCCCAATTTTTTAAGTTCTGCAATTATTGGAGTGGCTCGTTTTAAAATTTCTTTTGTAAAATATATGCCGCGATTTCTGCGATCATTGTTTGGAAATTTTGTCTTTTCTCCGTATTTACCCGAGAGAAGGCCTTGGGCCAGTGGGCTATAAGCAATGATGCTCATTTTTAATTTTTTACAAATCGGAAAAAGATTTTTTTCCGCCCGTTGATCTAAAATATTATAAGACATTTGAGCTGATTCTATCCGACCGTATTTTTGATATTTTTTGATTAAGTCGGCGGTAAAATTTGAACATCCGATAAAATTAATTTTATCGTCCTTCTGTAGTTTTTTTAAAGTTTCCATTGTTTCAGAAATTGGAGTCTCTGGATCGGGATAATGAATTTGATACAAAGGAATAGTGCTGATTTTTAAATTAAAAAGGCTTTTTTCAACAGCCTTTTTAATATAGCAGTGACTTAAATCTCGGTAACTTTTATTTTTTTTATAATCCCATCGTACCCCAAATTTAGTGGCCATGAAGACATTCTTTTTTTCTTTAGGAGAAAATCCTTTGGCCAAAATTTTTTCCGAATGGCCGAATCCGTAAATATCCGCCGTGTCATAAAAATTAATACCCAGTTTGTAGGCTGCTTTAACGGCCAAGATTGATTGTTGGTCGTTTACTTTTCCATAATCAGCTCCGCCTATTGGGGCACCGCCGAATCCAATACGGGATATACAAAGATTGGTTTGTCCTAATTTTTGATATTCCATATTTTTTTTAATATTTTTAAGAATGTTAAAAATATAATTTTTATGTCAACCCAGAAAGAACGCTCGCGAATATATTTTATTCTTAATGAATTTATTTTTGGTTCTACTTCGCGCAAGTATTTTTCGTATACATTTCCGTCGCCCAATATTTCTCCAAGGTTGACGAATTCTATAGAAGCGTAATCGGTGAGACCGGGTTTAACACTTAAAATAATTTTTTCTTTTTCATTGTAGCGTTTCGTGCATTCCTCAACTTGAGGTCGCGGGCCAACAAAACTCATTTCTCCGCAAAAAATATTAACAAGCTGCGGCAACTCGTCAATTTTATATTTTCTTAAAAATTTACCGATTTTAGTAACGCGGGAATCATTATTTGCCGTAGTCGGTCCGCCTATTTTTTCGGCATTTGTCACCATTGTCCTAAATTTGTAAATACGAAACGGTTTGCCAAAACGACCCGTTCTAACGCCTCGATAAAAAATCGGGCCCCTGGAATCAATTTTTATTAATACGCCAATTAATAAAAAAAGGGGTAAAAAAAATATTAACCCCAAAAAACTAAATATTTTGTCAAAAATTTCTTTAGACATAAAATTTATCTTTTTGTTTTAATTAAGATTTTATCCAATAACATCCTCCGCGGCCATCAAATTTTATTTCTACTGTTAAATTACGGCTAGCCAAAAATTCATCAACGGCTTTTTGACAGCCAAAACAGGTTCCATAGTCATCAATAATTATAGCTCCTTTTGCGGCAACTTGATCGTAGAGATATTCAAGGCATTCTTTGGTTGAATCATACCAATCCGCGTCAATTCTTAAAATAGCAATCTTGCCGATTTCTTTATTTTTTAACGGCAAGGTGTCTTTAAACCAACCTTTGACAAAAATAATTTTATCTTTAGGAAAATTAAATGTTTCAAGCATAAGTTGTTTTACTTGCTCCAATGTTCCCAGACAAAAGCCTTTATCCATTGGTTGGGTATGGGTTCCGGTGCTGCACATTTTTTGATCAAAATCTTCTTTGGTTGGATCCGGTAAACCTTCATAAGAATCACAAAGCCATAATTTTCTAGTTTGATTATTTTTTTCAAAAATTAATGATGCCATTAAGGCCGCGCAGCCGCCTTGAGCGACTCCGCATTCAACCAAATCTCCTTCAAGATTATTGTCAACAACTTTTTTTACCAAATCATAAGTTTTTGCCAATCCTTTTTCTCCCACCAAAGAGTAGGGCATAACCCTGTATATAATTTTTGTCTTTTTTAGATTTTTTATATCGCCCTTAAAATAGTAATAAATATAAAATCTGAGATAACAAAATCTTATTAATGACTTATAAATTTTAAAGGTAAATTTATAAAAAATATCATACCATTTCGGCGGCAGAATGGCCTTTATAAAAAATAATATTTTTTTTAGCAGTAATACTATTAACGATTTTTTATATACTTGTGTCTTTTTTTTCATAATGTGAATTAATTTTTAATTATTTTTTAGCGCAAAAATTAACATAAATTTTTTCTATATGTTCGGCGTATTTCGTGTATATCTTATCCGCGTCAAACATTTCATCAAAGACTTCTCTGGCATTTTGACGCATTTTTTCATAAAGATCGCGATTATTATAAAGTGTTTTAATGCAATTTGATAATTCATCGGCGTCATTCGGGGGATAATAACAGCCTATTTGACGCTCTTTAATTATTTTTTTTAAATCTCCCTGATAGGCGGATAAAACCGGAAGGCCCGCTGAAAAATAGGCAAAAGTTTTATTTGGGAAAACATTTCTTATTCTGGTTATCGGACAAAGTCCAAGATGAGAGTATTTTAACAAAGCGTCCATTTCATCTTGCTTTAACCAGTCTAAAATTAAAAAATTTGAATATTGAGTGGCTCTGGTCTTGATAGCTTCAAACAAATTGCCGCCACCGGCTATAACAAATTGAATATCTTTTTGGCTTATTTTTTTGGCACAATCAAACAGTATTGATGGGTCGTTGGTATTGCCAAGCGTGCCGATAAAAGTAATTACAAATTTATTTTTTAAAACATCCGTGATTTTGGAAATTTTATCGGGAATATATTCGCTCTCAATATTTTTTTTATAACCCAGATAAAAAACTTTATCCTGCCAATCTTGTTGCCGTCCAGATTTTTTTAGACCCCATTCAAGCAAGGTTTCCATCATTGAAACGAGCGCATCAGCCATAACCATGGTTCTTCTACTCATCAGGAAGTCATTAAAAATAAACAGTTTGGCGATTCTTCTGATTATTTTGGGAAGGAAAATAAGAAATTCGTCAGGCCATTCATCTCTAATATCCACAACTACGGGAATATGATTTTTATGAGCAAAGTAAACAGCTTGATAAGCCAAATCATGGCTTGGCATTGAGACGACTATAATATCCGGCCGAGGCATTTTGGGAGCCATTTTTTTAAATTTCCAGGCTATGATTCTGTTATTTAAAAAACGGTTGAAAGATATATTTTTTTTATAACCGATACTCTTCAAAATTTTAATTACAAATTTTTCTTTAATCGCCAGTTCTGTGTCTTGCTCGGCTATCCACTGTTTTGAGGTGTGGTCAAAAGCGCTGGCCCACCATAAAACAGAATGTCCTCTTTCTAATAATTTATCAGCCAATAAGGCCGTTCTCATTTTTCTGACGCCTTCTTTTAACGGCAATGGTTCTCCTGTCTGTATCAGCCAAATATTCATATTTTATCTATTTTTTAGGTCTTGAAAGAATAAAAATTATTTGCCAAGAAAGCCATTTTATTAAAGGCAATTTGAGTAAAACCCAATCTATGGCTTCTGGAATACTTAATATAAAACTGAAAAATCTGGTTTTTCTGAAAGGAACAGCCAATATAGTGGTCAAATGATAAAAGCGTGTTTCAATTTTTCCAAAATATTTTTTTGACAAATATATTGATTTTTTTGTTAAAATATGTTTTGATTCCCATTCGGTTCTCAGTTTTGGGGTTAAATATCTGTATAGTTGGATTAGGGGATTATAAGCAAGTGGTTCGTTGCAGATAACTTGTCCATCTGGTTTTAAAACTCGTGATAATTCAGCATAAGCCTTTTCTATATCCAGGTGATGTAAAACGCCACTGCAAATAATAATATCGAAGCTGTTATCACTAAAAGTTAGATTTTCGGCATCCATCACCAAAAAATTCGGTTTATTTGCCGGACTTTGGGCGATTGCTTTTTTTTCAGCTGATTTTATGGAAACATCTGATATATCTACGCCAGTGGCATTAGCGCCGTTTTGCGCTACAAAAATAGCCATTTCACCTTCCCCGCAGCAATAATCCAAGATATTTTTTTTGCCTCGAGAGATTTCTGTTATTAGCCATTTTTTCATAAAATTTCGGCTGCCCCGGGCAATTTTATAAAATTTTTTGTTAGACAAAGCCATTTCTTCGTCCGATGATGCTTCTAATAACCCTTTTAATTTATTAGCATGTTCTTGTTCTTGTTGTTTTCTAAGTTCCATAAATATTTTTTATTATTAAATGTATTCTTAAATAACGTTATTTAGTTGTTTTTCTGCATTAATATTATCAAATAATACTGATATTGTCAAAAAATTATTTATAATTTTTTCTTATTGAGAATGAATTTTTCTCCCCATAATTCCAGTATATAAAATCTGAAAAATATTAACGCAGGTAAAAAACTTTTTCCAGATGAAAATTTTATAAATTCACGCGTTAAATTATTTTTGTTGATATAATTAGAAATAAAATGACCGTTTTTTATTGCAGATTCTATCTCTTTTTTTAATATTTCTTTAAACCAATTTTCTTCAGGTGTGACGAATCCCAATTTGCTTTTTCGAAGTCTTATTTTATCAGGCAAGATATTTTTCATTGCTTCTCTTAATATCATTTTAGTCCAACCGTTTCGCATTTTAAAACTCAGAGGAAGAGATCCTGTTTTCTCCACCAGTCGGTAATCCAAAAAGGGTACTCTGGCTTCAACGGAATGAGCCATGGAATTTTTGTCTTCATAGCGTAAAAGCGCGGGCAAGCTCCAAGTAGTTAAATCTTCTTTTATGCGCTTGCCCAAATTGTTCTGATATCCAAAAATAATTTTTTCATCTTTAAATTTTTTTAAAAATTCCGGATTGAACAGGTTGTCGGCCTTTTGAAGATTATTGCCGAGTCCGAAATATTTCAATCCGCTTTTTATATTTAAGGTTTTTAGAATTTTTATTGATGAAAAAAATCTTACAGATTCATTAATAAATGAAAAATATCGATGATTTTGCAGTAATTTTCTTAAATAAAAAATATAAAATTTTCTATATCCGCATAAATTTTCGTCTCCGCCTTGGCCATCCAATAAAACCTTAACTTCCTTTCCTGCCGTTTCAATTACTTTCCATTGAGCATAAATGCTTGTTCCGCCAAACGGTTCTTCTTGATGCCAAATCAAATGATCAAGTTCTTTTAAAAATTCTTCCGGTTCGGGAAAAATATATTTTTTTTCCGCGCCGGTATTTTTGATTATTTCCTCAATATATTCTCTTTCATCAAATCGTTTATCTTTGAAACAAGAAGAAAATGTTTTTTGTCTTTCTTTAATATTCGGGATTTTTTCTTTTTTCAATAAATTATTAATCACGCAAACAATTGATGAAGAATCCAATCCGCCTGACAAACAGGAGCCGACCGGCACGTCGCTCCTAAGCCGCAGTTTTACGGAATTGACGAATAAATCTAAAAATTCTTGAACATTTTTTTTTCGGTTTATTTTACTGTCAGCGTCTATTTCATCGGAAATTTCAAAATCCCAATATTTTTTTATGGTTATTTGGCCATTTTGCTTGATTTTCAGCCACGAGGCGGCTGGTAATTTTTTAATATCTTTGAAAAAGGTTTCGTCGGTATGATCTAAGATTCCAAATTTAAGAAAATCGTAAATTAATTTATCATTCGGTTCTCGGTGAATATCGTATTCTAAAATAGCTTTTATCTCTGAACCAAAAATAATTTTTTGATTATCATAATAATAGTAAAATGGCTTTACGCCGAATCTGTCTCGGCTGCAAAAAAGTTCTTGTTTCTTGTTGTCCCAAATGGCAAAAGCCCACATTCCGTTAAATTTATTAAGGCATTCTTCGCCCCATTCTTCATAGGCGTGCAAAACAACTTCGGTGTCGGAATTTGATTTAAATTGATGGCCTATCTTTTCCAATTCTTCGCGGATTTCAATAAAATTATAAATTTCTCCATTAAAAGTAATCCAAGAGGTTTCATCTTTATTGGCCATCGGCTGATGACCGGCAGGGGATAAATCAATAATTGAAAGACGGCGATGCCCCAGACCCAATATTTTATTTGATGAAATATAAATACCGGCATCATCCGGTCCGCGGTGAACCATTGTATCGCGCGCTTTAATTAAAGCGGATTCATCCACTGATGAATTGTTTCTATGATAAAAAATTCCAACTATTCCGCACATAATTTTTCGTAAATCATTAATAATTTTTTACTTTCATTTTCCCAGTTATATTTTTCCAAAACCGCCTTTCTGCCATTTTTGCCCATTTGTTTTGTTTCATCAGGATGTTCTATTAAATATTCAACAGCCTCGGCAATTTCTTTGGGATTTAAAGGATTAACGCAAATGCCGCAATTATTTTCTTCTATTATTTTTTTCCATAAAGGAAAGTCAGAAGCAATAATAGGCAAGCCGGCAGCCATATATTCAAATATTTTATTGGGCATTGCCGAAATATGATTTGGCTCGGGCAAAAAACAAACCACGCCGATATCGGCCATCAATAAATGTTTATTCAGTTCTTCAGGAGGCAACCAGCCCCAAAAATCAACCTTATTCCATTCTTCTAAATTTTTAACTTCTTTTTCAAATTCTTTCTCTGAAAATTTTCCAATCAATGTTAGTCTAACGCCATATTGCGCTTTTACGAATTTTAATGACTGAATTGTTTCTTTTATCCCTCTTATTTTCCATGGCCCTCCTGCGTAAATCATATTATAATATTTGCCATTTTTGGGAAACAAAAAATTTTCTGAAAATTTTAAAATTTTAACGATTGGATAATTTTTAATATCTATAACTCTATGTTTTTTAAAATTATCCTTGATACCGGGAGTGGCGGTGACGATATAGTCAAATTTTTTAGAAACGGTTTTTTCAAGCATATCAAAAAGTTTCGCCACGGTAAATCTTATGAATTTTGGTATCCAACTTTTCGATAAAATATCTTTTGGCACATCTTCATGCGCATCATAAATTATTTTAGCGCCCGTTTTATTTTTTAATTTTAGCGCCCATAGGATAAGTTCAGGATCATGAAAGTGATAAATATCAGCTTTCTGCTGGAGTGCTTTTTTATAAAGTAAAAAATCAGTTTTAAAAATTTTTTTCCATCTGCTTTTTTGTTTCGGCAGAGCAATAATTTTGATTTTATTAATAATTTCATCTTTCGGATGCTGGGCGATTAAAACAACTTCATAATTTTCTTCAGCCAAAGTTTTGGCTTCTTTATGAAAAATTCTAACATCAAAAGCGGAATGGACAGAAGTTAAAATACAAATTTTTTTCATAATTCGGTTAAATTATTAATGATAAATTTATATTTTTTGCCTTCTGCTATCGGGATGGAATTCGCATATTCAAAAATAATATCAAATTCTCCGACATGGCTATAAAATGATTTTTTAATAAATTCTTCATCTGATTTTTCATTGTAAGTTTTTCCTTTGACGATTTTAATCGTTATAGATGTTGGATGGTCTTGAATTATTTGATATTGATTTATGTCAAATTTACCCATTAAAACCGTAAGAACAGGACTGCCGATGATTATATTATTAATTTTTAAGAAATCTGTGATTCGTCCGGATATTTCTTTAAGCAAAGGCGTTCCTCTGCCGCAAGAACATTTTTTATCGGAGATAATACCCAAATCTCCCGTATCATATCTTATAAACGGCAAGGCGTAATTGTATAAACTCGTGGCCAGTATTTTCCCTTGCTGATTGATGATTTGTTCCCCTCTATCATCAACTACTTCTAATATGGATCTTTCCATGTCTATATGCATTCCACAATGTTTTTCGCATTCAAAAGCCGTCACTCCGCCGTCGTTTAAGCCGTAACCGTCAAAAATTTTTGCGTTAAAAATCGATTCTATAAAAATTCTTTGCTTATCAAATAATTTTTCGGAAGTAGTAAGAATAGCTTTGGGTTTAAAATTAAGCTTTAGATTATTATCTTGGATAAATTGCGCGAATAGATAAATAGAAGAGGCATATCCCATAATAAAACCCGGTTTCCATTCATTGATATTATCAAAATATTTAAATAAATTTTTTTGGCTCATTTCAAAAGAAGAATAATGTCGAAAATTGAAGAAAAAATCTTGAATTTTCTTTTTTGATTCTGATTTTGAGGTGGGAACCAACGAAGAACCGGCGATAATGGCAACTTTATTGCTTAATTTATAGCCTCCATATCCCCACCATCTGTATAATAGAGCCACTCCTTTTTCATAATCTTCTTTTGACATTCTATATTTAAGAGACGCACCCGTGGAACCGCCCGTGGAACCGCCTAGATGTTTTAGTTCATTTATATTTTTAGGAATAAAATCTTGCCAGTTTTCCTTAATAGTTTCTTTAGTTAAGACGGGTAATTTTTCTAAATCTTTGATAGTAGCAATATCAGATGGTTTAATGCCCATTTTGTCGAGCAGCTTGGTATAATAAGGAACATTCTTATAAGAGAAATCAATTAATTTTTTCAATTGTACTTCTTGATGATTTTTTAATAATTTATAAGGCTGCCATTGCGTTTTCTGAAAATTATAATAATAGCGAAGTACTTCCGGTCGTTTCAGAAGATATCCCAGTTTAAATATTAATTTATGAAACATATATTTAATTATTAAAAAATGAAATTTATTTTAATTTTTTTGAGCAGCAATATTAGGTTTTAATAAATTATGCGCTACAAAAATTAACCCAAAGAGAACCCACCACCATCTGTATCCATTAAGCTGGCTGCTGATGCACATTTGTATCAGGGTATACAGCATGGCATAGAATAAAAATATTGCCCTGTAGTTTAAATAATTGTTTTTACAACATAACCAGCATTTTTGAAAGGTAATTGCAACTATTCCTAAAAATGGAATCAAGCCTATAAGGCCGAATTCCGCTAAAATTTCTAAAAATACATTATGAGGCGAGAAATCAATATCGGATCCAGAATAAGTTATAGCAAAACTATTCGGTCCGTTTCCGATAATCGGCGATTGCAGAGATAAAATTTTTCCTGCTTGGAGGAAATTTACTCTTTCCTGGATTGAATAAAGAGGAAAAGAATAACGAGAATACATATGTTTTGGGAAAAAAGCTGTAATTAATATTATGGCTAAAACGAAAAGTCCGATTATTGCCAGATATTTTTGATTAAACATGGAATATGTTTTTTTAATGAAAATATCATAACAAAAAACCAAAACAATGCTTATCAAGAAAGAAATTACAGGAGATCTTTCGTTGGCCAGGATCATAAAGACAATAGAAGGCACAAAAATAAAGACCGCCATTTTTTTATTTGTATTTGTCCGCCATAGTGATAATGCAAAAAGAGCTAATAATCCCATGCCGAAAGAAATAGCCCGCACTGGAGTTCCTTTGGCGACAAAATACCATCCGTGATATGCCGCGCCTTCAATAGAAACCCCCAAGAAATTGAAGAACATTGCTGTAATCAAAATAATAACAAGGTATTTTAGATATTTATCAAAAGTTTTAAGATTATTTATTGATAAGCATATTATGAAAAATAAACTGAAATCTTGAATAAGAAATGTGATTATTTTTTGGAAACTGTAAGCATCCCAATTTAAAGACGTGACTCTGTAGATATTTGCCGTGATTATCAGAGAGAACGACGCAAACCATAAAATTTCTTTAAAGGAAATGTGCGGTTTTATTTTTTTTCCAGTTAAAATATCAAGGATGGTTCTGAGTAAAATCGGGAATAATATATATATTACGGGATCAGTCGCGGCCCCGCTATATATAAAGCGAGCTTTAAAAACACTCAAAAATGTGTATACAAACAGCATTGGTATGGGAAACAGAAAGCCGGTGACTAACAATAGTAAGGCTATTAATTTATCGCCCAGTTGCAAGCTGAGAGGGGACGCAAACCAAAAAAGAAAAGCCAGAATTATGGAGATTAAAATGTTGATTTTAATTTTTGATCGGTTTTTATTTTCGGTATTCATAATTTAAAGCTCTTCAAAATTTATTTTTTCCACAGATTCAGCATTTTTTTGACAGACGTAACAGAACAGTTTTTTTGAGAAATTATTTTATAAAAATTTTCAAAACATTTTTTCCACTCGGGCGTAAAAAGATCAGTCATAAAAGAATTATGCCAAAGAAAGACAAAAACTCCGGAATATTTTTCAACAGTAGAAAGAAGCTTTGATAAAATTTCCAAACTGGATTGAGGAGATAATTTTCTGTAAGTAGTTAGTGTTCCTTCCATAGCAATAAGAGGTATTTCAAAAATGTTAATTACTTTATTATTTTGAATATCAAACGGTTTAAATGGGTGGCAAATTCCGCATTTAAAACCTTCGTATTCGGCGAATCCCAAAGTTGCATCGTATTCCAATTCAGCTTCTTCCCAAATTTTCCAACTCTCCGAAATTTTCCATTTAAGATAATGCTGTCTGCCTCCTATTATTTTTTCCCCCAGTATTTCTTCTAATTCATTTTTTCTGGATTTCAAAATTTTTATATTATTAAATTCATTAAATCCGGGGTGTATTCCTATTTCAAATTCTTCTTTTTTAAATTTTGCAATAAGATTTTTTACCTTTTTATTTTTCAGAGAATACTGTTCGCCGTCAGTCATGAAATAAAATGACGACCTGAATCCGTAATTTTTTTCCAAATTTGTTATATAATCAAATGCATTATAATAAGGGTCTTCTTTGAGCCGCAATTTGGTTTTCAGATAATCAAAAAAAATGGTTGCGGCTTTTTTAATATTCTTTTCTTTTATTGATCTTGCCACGCTGAATAGGGGCAGGCGCTTATGTTTGAAGATTTCATCTATGTCATGAGTCAAACAGACGGCAAAATTTTTATCGTTCCATATTTTTTTTCGTTTAAATCCTAAATTAAAACTATCTATCCATTTCCAAAGCAGCTCTATGTATTCGTTGACAATCGGTCTATCTAAGAATTTTTCTTTATAAGCCAAACTGGCGGTTGCCGGAAATCTGTCGTATTTATCTCTGTCTTTCAAGATAATTTCTTCATATCGAGTAATCATAAAAAAAGATGAGGCAACAATATCGATATCAGTTCCAATTGAATTATTAAGATTTTTAATATGGCTCTCTATTTTTTGGGTTCCCTGATAAATAATCGGTAAATCAAGATATTTATTCAACGGAGTTACAGGCAAAGAAAGGGGAGCTAAATAGTTATCCCAAAATAATTCAGACTCGCAGATATGAATTTGATAAGCAGAGTTAATTTGCGGATTTTTTCTTCCGTAACTGATTATCAATTTTTCGGATAAATTTGATGAATCGTATTTATCAAATGAAGCAATTTCATATTCTAACCCCAAAATATTCATTACTAAATCAAAGGTATATTTTATAGCCCCTTCAAATTTTTTGTTTTCGTATAATATTAATATTTTACAATTATTGTTCATTTTTAAAATATTTAATTGTTTGGTTTAAAACCTACTAAAACGGCATGATAGCCGAAAATAGACCTTAATAATGCTATTATTTTGTTTCTTTTTTGTTTTGAATATTTTGGAACATATTGAATGCCGCATAGTTTAAAAATTTTGCGCAGAACTGGTCCCGAAAAATAAGAAACTCGATAACCATCTATTTCTGTAACTTTAAAACCTGCTGTTTCCATCATTTTTTTGTATTCAAGAGAGGAATAGAAACGAACCCCCTTAAGATGTTTAACCAAATGGGGTTTGAATTTTCGTCTTAGAATTCTATTTAATGTAAATAAAGAATATTTGGTATGGGCGGTAATAAGAAGGCAGGTTCCTGGTTTTAAAACCCGAAAAAATTCTTTAATTGCGTCTATTGGTTTATCTAAATAATAGATGGTTGAAAGAGAATAAATCATATCCACGGATTCGTCCGCTAATGGTATCTTATCTATGCTTGCGCAAATATAATTATTTATTTTAGGGGAGTCAGGGGAAAACAAATCTACACCCCATACATTTTTATAACCAAGCGTGGCAAGTTTATGCATATATCTTCCATCGCCGCAGCCGGCATCTAAAATATAAGAATCATGGTTTTTAGGCAGATATCTTTGAATAAAATAAAACGGTTCGTCATTATTTGGTACATGAGAAATATTTTTTTCTTCAAAAAATATCTTTTTATATGTTGATTCTATTTGTTTTCGATCTATCATATACGGAAAATTATTGATTTATATTTTTTGTTTTATAATTTTTAAAATTTTTTGCGCGGCATTGCCTTGTCCGAAATATTTAAGTTGCTTGGTTGGGGGCTTAAAATGATTGATAAAATTAAATTTTTTTTGTATTTGGTCGCCGACCAGTATATTCCATTTATTTTTAGTTGTCTCAACCCATTCGGTTTTATTTCTTAAAGTAATGCAGGGAATTTTCAGCCAATAGGCTTCTTTCTGGACGCCGCCCGAATCAGTGATGATTTTTTTGGCATTTTTTTCCAACATTAACATATCAAAATAGCCGAGGGGTTCAATGAGTTGAAAATTAGTAAGTTGGCAAGTATGCAGAAGTTTAAGTTTTTCAATTTGTTTTTTTGTTCTGGGATGGACGGGAAAAATAATTTTTTCGCCGGTTGATTGAACCGCTTTTAAAATCTTTTTTAATTTTTCAGGATTATCCACATTTGAAGCGCGATGAATGGTTAAAAGAGCGTATTCTTTGGGTTTCAGGTTTAATTTTTCAATAATTTTAGATTCAGTCTGGATAAATTTTATCTTTTTTAAAAAAACATCATACATTAAATCTCCGACATTATAAATATTTTTTTTAATTCCTTCGTTTTTTAGATTTTTAACAGCAGTTTTGGTGGGACAAAATAAAATATCTGAAAGATGATCCGTTAATACGCGATTGATTTCTTCAGGCATGGTTTTATCAAAACTGCGCAGCCCGGCTTCAATATGGGCTACCGGGATATGTAATTTGGCAGCTACTAAAGCGCCGGCCAGGGTAGAATTAACATCACCGACTACAACCACCAAATCGGGTTTTTCTTTTAAACAAACTTTTTCAAATTCAATCATTGTCTTGCCGGTTTGTTCGCCGTGCAGTCCGGCCTTAATTCCCAGATTATAATTTGGTTTAGGAATATCTAATTCTTTAAAAAAAGTACCGGACATTTTATAATCATAATGTTGACCGGTATGGACGATAATCGGTTGAAATTTCGGATATTTTTTCAATTCTTTAATAAGCGGGGTAATTTTTATAAAATTTGGTCGAGCCCCGACAACACAGAGAATTTTTATTTTTTTATTTTTAGCCATATTTTTTTTGTTTTCGTACAATATCAACGTTCTAATGTTTTTTATTTCATTCTTAACAATGATTTTATGATTGATTTAAGTCGTTTGGGAGTAATAATTAGACCCAAATAAATTCCAAGTTCTATTAAATTTGGTTTTATATCAGATATCCAGATATTAGATTTAACCTTAGGATTCAGTGTATCAATAATAATTTTAAGGATTGAATTTGGTTTTTCTTTAGCATGCTGTAATTCGCGGGAGAATGGGAAATGGAATTTTAAATTTCTATCATATTCTTCGGAATATTCCAGTTCTTTTCCTTGGGCCATTTGGCATAATAAATATGGAAAATTGACGCCAGCTTTTAGCGCCATTTCCGTTGAAGCCCAAAATTTAGGATTGATTTCCATTAGTTTGAATATATTATTTTTTTTGTCTAATTTAAATTCAACATGAGCAACACCATGCCAATTTAATTTATCCAGCAGTTCCAGGCTGTATTTTTTTATTTCAGGGATAAAGCAGCTTTCGGCGTAAGCGCATGTACCTCCCGCGAATGGTACATTTCTTATTTGTTTTTGCATAAATATTCTTTTACATTGTCCATTTTGATAAAGAGCCGAAAGACAATATACCTCATTATTAACAGTAGAAACAAATTCTTGGATCATCGGGAAAATATCGTTTGATGGATGGTACTTTTGGCAAATCTTATGATATTCTTTGATTAATTCTTTCTTATCTTGAACTATACTTACGATATTGCATCCCACCTCTAAAATCCATTTAATAACTACCGGATATTCAAAGTTGAGAGCCATTTTTTCTACTGCGTCCAATGAATCCGGATAAAATGTTTTAGGATAGGGTACGCCTATTTTATCGGCTAAATCATAGGTAGATTTTTTATTTAAAGCAATTTTTATTTTATCATAATCAGCGACTTCTACTCTAGAAATTTTATTGATTTTATCTTTATATTTTGCGGCGATCGCCGTAGCAAAATAGCTAATAGGTATTAGGATATCAAATTTTTCTTGAGCTAATATTTTTAAAATGAAATTTATATATATATTTTCATTTTCTGAAGGGGGGACAACAAAATAACCCTTGCAATATTTTGAATAGCAAGAAATGTCCAGCTTATTTTTGCGTATGACAAAAACATTAATGCCTTTTTTGGAAAGATATCTAAGAATAGCCAAGGTATGCAAAGATGAAGCGTCAGTAATTAATACTTTCATTTTTTAAAAATTAATATTTTGTAATCCGATAAAAAAACAGGCGAAATACGAAGAATTTTTTCTCCTATTTGAAATAAATATTTATTTATTTTTTTAGATTTAGGCGCGCGACCAATAGTAAGAAAAAATCGAACGGGCCAAAATAAAATGCCATTTTTTTCAACTAATTTAAATTTATTTTCACGAGCAATTTTTATTACCTCATTAATATTAAATCTGGCCGGTCTGGCCAAAAAGGACCATTTGTGAAAAGGGTCCATACAGAGCATCAGTCCGTTTTCTTTTAGTGACTTATGGCAAATAAAAATAATTTTTTGTAATTTTTGTTTTGTATTGCAACAAGCAGAAATACTCCCCATAGAAAGTATGTAATCAAAAGTATTTTCAGGAAATTCTTTTTCATACATTGAACCTATTGTATATTCTATATTCGGGTGATTATTTTCTTTTCTTGCTTTTTCAATCATTTCCTTTAGGTCTATTCCTGTAACAAAGGCTCCTTTTTCGGCGAGATATTTAGAGATTCTTCCAATTCCGCAACCTAAATCCAAAATTCGTTTGCCTTCTAAATTTTTGAAATATTGATTTATTTTTTCTTTTTCAATTTCCGATACAAAAGAATTATAAATATCATTTTTCCACATTACAGCTCGATTGCCATCATCGTTGGCTCTACTCCGCCAATAATTCTCCGCGTCATAAGGAGTGTAAATAAATGTTTTTTTAACAAAGTTAATTATTTTATTCATAGAAAAAATAATATTGCAATCTCTATTTTTTATATAAAGCCATAATCCATCTTCTTTGCCTTGATCCGGGAATAATAAATTTTATTAAAAATTTAATTGGAGATATTTTCTTGGTGGAAAATTTTTCCAGACGTTGGCTGTTTTTTATGACTTTTTTATTTTGATATCCGCATTGAGGGCATATTGCAATTTTGGGCAGATTAGCTTTTTGCCAATTAATATATATTGCATAAAACGGCCAAAAAAGATGATACTTTTTATAATAGGAGCCGATTTTTTCCAATTTAATTAATTGCAGCTGCGGAAATAAATTTTTAAGCTTAGTCTCATCAAAACTATTTACGTGAAAATTAGTGTTAAAACAGCAATAACAATTAGGGCACATTCTTAGATTGTGTTGTAAATTTTCATTATTCGGGACGGTGATAAGTATATATTTTTTACTTACTCTTTGAAGCTCTGAAATGCCCTTTTCCAAATCTTCCTGAGGCAAGTGTTCTAAAACTTCTAAACACGTTACTAAATCAAAACTATTATCGGCAAACGGCAAGGCAGTAACATCTCCTTGAATTTTATCTGTCTGTACGTGTTTTAATGCTTCTTCGCTATAATCTAAACCCGTCAATTTAGTATAACTGCCTTTTTGTTTTAAAAAATTTATAAAAAAACCATTTCCGCATCCCGCATCTAAAATAGTATGAGCATCTTTTGGAATTATACTGTTAATACTTTGAACTCGTTCTACTTCAGCAAAATCCTGGGCAAAATCTTTTGTCCAGGGCTGTGCATCGTATTTTCTTTTGAAATCAGCCATATTTCCAATTAATTTTTTTTATAGTATTCTTTAATTTTTTCAATAATAAATTTTTGATTTTTTTCTGGTAATTCAGGGTAGATTGGTAAACTTAAAACTTCTTTTCCCGCTTTTTCGGTTTCCGGCAAATCGCCCTCTTTAAATCCTAAATTTTTAAAAACCGGTTGAAGATGAAGAGGTACAGGATAATAAATTACCGAAGGAATATTATTTTGGGTTAAATATTGCTGGAGTTCGTCGCGTTTTTGCGCCCGAATAGTGTATTGATGATAAACATGTTCGTTGTTTTCGGCGAGATAGGGGACGGATATTCCTTTTATTTTTGCCAGATTTTGATTGTATTTTTTTGCTTTTTGCTGGCGGCCCTTTTCCCATTTATTCAGATATTTTAATTTAACGCGTAAAATTGCCGCTTGAAGAGCGTCTAGACGGCTGTTGACTCCGAGTGTTTCGTGATAATATTTTTTTCTTGAACCGTGTTGGCGAAGCATTTTTATTTTTTCCGCCAATTTTTCATTATTGGTCAAGACCATACCGCCGTCGCCGTAAGCGCCGAGATTTTTTGAAGGAAAAAAAGAAAGACAGCCGAATTCGCCGAAAGATCCCACGTTTTTTCCTTTATATTTTGCGCCAATAGCTTGAGCGCAATCTTCAATAACATAAAGTTTGTGTTTTTTTGCGATTTCCATTATTTTATCCATTTCGCACGGCTGGCCGTAAAGATGAACGGGGATTATGGCTTTGGTTTTCGCGGTAATTTTTTCTTCAATTTTATCAGTATCAATATTAAAAGTTTTAGGATCAATATCAACAAAAATCGGTTTGGCACCGCGTACGGCAATTACTTCTGCTGTGGCGAAAAAAGTAAAAGGAGTGGTAATAACTTCATCTCCCGGACCGATATCAAGAGCCATTAACGCGAGAAGAAGAGCGTCTGTTCCGGAATTAACGCCAATAGCATATTGAGTTCCGCAATGCGCGGCAACTTCTTTTTCCAATTCAGTCACTTCCTCGCCTAAAATAAAATGAGCATTGCTTAATACTTTGTTAACGGCTTTGTTAATTTCTTTTTTAATGGATTTGTATTGAGCGGTAAGATCTAAAAATTGCATATAAAAAATTAAGTTATTAAGTTAATAAGCTTACTAAGTTGATAAGTTATATTTGCTTGACTATTTTTTGTTTTTTTAAATATTTTTTGCCACAAATTTTGCAGACGGCTTTGTTATTTTTGAATTGCAGTTTGTTACCGCAATCGCAAACCCAATCGTGAACAGTAGCCGGCACGCCGTAAGCTAAACCGTAATCGGGAATATCTTTGGTAACAACCGAACCAGCGCCGATAAAAGCGCTTTTGCCAATAGTGGCGCCGCAAACAATTGTGGCATTAGCGCCGATTGATGCGCCTTCTTTGACCAAGGTTGATTTCCATTTGCCGTATTCCGGATATTTTTTCTTTGGAAATTTGGCGCGTGGATTAGGATCATTGGTAAAAACCGCTGACGGTCCGACAAAAACATAATCTTCCAAAGTAACCAAATCCCAGGCGTCAACATTGGATTCTAATTTAACGCCATTGCCCATTTTTACTTGGCCGCCGACAAAACAATTATGGCCGACCATGCAATTTTCGCCGATTTGCGCGCCGGCTAAAACTTGGCTGTTTTGCCAAATTTTTGTTCCGGAACCGATTTTCGCTTCCGGCGAAACTTCTGCTGATGAATGTGCCCAAAATTTTTTCTCCATAGTTTTTTATTATAATTTGATTATTTTACTTTTTTTATCTAAAGATTTTTGGCAAGCATTTAAAATTTTTAAAACATTTAACGCTTCGCGGCCGTCGCTCTTTGGATTTTTGCGAGTTTCAATACAATCAAGAAAATGCCGGCATTCTTGGCGCAATGGTTCAAGCTGCGGCAGAGAAATTATTTCTCCTTCCGCTTTTTTCGCTTCCGGAATCTTGCCCAGCCATTCAACTTTATGGGGATAAACAATCAATTTATTTTCCGCTTGGTCGTCAAAAACGGCCATTTTTTTTTCGCCGATTACGGATAATTTTTGTTCTTTAAAAGGATTAAGCCAGGAAACAAAAATATGCGCGGCTTGGTTTTTGTCAAATTCAAAATAACTTAAAGTGCTGTCCGCTACGTTTTTGCTCAACCAATCCATGCCATGGCTGCAAATTTTTTTAGGCAATTTTCCCATTAAATCAATAATGACCGCGATATCATGCGGAGCAAAGGACCAAAGAATATTTTCTTCAGTGCGAAGTTTGCCGAAGTTGAGGCGATTGGAATGAATGTAGCGGATTTTTCCCAGTTCTCCCTGTTCAATTAATTCTTTTAATTTAATCACCGCCGGATGATAAAGAAGAAGGTGTCCGACCATCAAAATTCGTTTTTGTTTTTCGGCTAATTTTACCAGTTCCTCGCCGTGCTTGATATTCAAAGCCAATGGTTTTTCTACAAAAACATCTTTGCCGGCCAGAAGAAATTTTTTAACCACTTGATGATGAGTGGCGGCCGGCGTGGCAATAACTACGCCTTTGATATTTTTATCAAGAGCTACGTCTTCAAATTTTTGCGTGATATTGATTTCCGGATAATTTTTTTTCAGAGCATCAAGCGCGTTTTGATTAAGATCACTGACGGTTTTTAAAACGCCCAGTTCATAAAAATTTCTGACTAAATTCTTGCCCCAATAACCGCCGCCGATTACAGCGATATTTTTTTTTGATGATTCTATAACCATAATATATTTTTAAATTTTCTATTTTTAATGGCGTTGCGCGTATCAACCACTAAAAGCGATTTTTTAGCCACTTCATCGTAATTAAGATTAGAGTGATCGGCTAAAATTAAAACGCAATCATAATGTTTAAGATTTTTGGGTTGATATTCAATGGATTTTAAGTTTTTATTGTCAATTTTGAATTCAGGAATATACGGATCAAAATATTCCACTATAGCTCCTTTTTTCCAGAGATCGCGAATAACATGGTAAGAAGCTGATTCTCTCGGATCAGCCACGTCTTTTTTATAAGCAACGCCCCAAACTAAAATTTTGGCTCCATTTAGAGATTTTTTATGCCGGTTAAGTCCGGAAATAACTTTAGTCACGACAAAATGGGGCATTTGATCGTTGATTTCGCCGCCCAATTCTATAAATCTTGTATAAAATCCGTATTCTTTGGCTTTCCAAGAAAGATAAAATGGGTCTAAAGGAATGCAATGTCCGCCAATTCCGGGTCCGGGATAAAATGGCATAAATCCATAAGGTTTTGTTTTAGCCGCCTCAATTACTTCCCAAATATCAATACCCATTTTTCCGCACAAAAGAGCCAATTCATTGATCATTGAAACATTGACTATTCGAAAAGTATTTTCAAGAATTTTAGTCATTTCCGCGGCTTCAGGCGAAGAAACTTTGAAAACTTTATCCAAGAATGATCTATAAACTAAACTTGTAAGCTTGGTGCATTTGGGAGTAATACCGCCAACCACTTTGGGAACATTCCTGACATTGAATTTTTGATTACCCGGATCAATTCGTTCCGGCGAAAATGCCAAGAAAAAATCTTTTCCTACTTTTAAACCGGATTTTTGGAGAACAGGCAAAATAACTTCGCGTGTTGTTCCGGGATAAGTGGTGCTTTCCAAAATTATTAATTGCCCCTTTCTGATAAAACGGGCAATTTCTTTAACCGTGGATTGAATATAAGTAATGTCGGGTTGTTTATATTTATCCAGCGGGGTAGGGACGCAAATAATAATCACATCGGCGAGTTTTAGAATTTTTTTATCAGTAGTGGCTGAAAATTTTTTAGATTTAAGAACTCCTTGCAAATCAGCCGAGGAAATATCAGCAATATAAGAATGACCTTGATTGACTAATTTAACTTTATTTTTTTGAACATCAAAACCAAAAACTCTAAATCCTTGCTCGGCCAATACTACGGCCAAAGGCAATCCCACATAGCCGAGTCCAATGATTGTAATTTTAGCTTTTTTATTTTTAATTGATTTTTCTAATTTTTTCATATATTCAATGGTTATATATTATGAAAAAATTATACCATTTTTTTAGAATCAGACAAGGGCTTGCCCCCACACCAAACTCAGCGCAAGACTTTTTTAAAAGTGGAAGATAAAAGCGAAGCGGCTCCGCCTTATAATTTTTTTTATTCAAAATGTTAATGATGAGTTATGGTGTGGGGGCTTGTTCACCGTCATAAATATGGTATAGTATTATCGTATCTGTTATTTTTTTAGACAGCTTAGAAGATTTTTATGGCCTCAACTACCAAAAATACATTTTATTTATTAGTGGCGCAGGTTTATCAAAAAATGATGGCCGCGGTTTACTATTTTATTTTAGCCCGCTATTTGGGAGTGGAAAATTTTGGCAAGTATATGTTTGTTTTTGCCCTGGTTGGCATGCTTCTGATTTTTATTGACTTTGGTTTTAGTGGCGTGATGACTCGCGAAATAGCCCGTGATAAAGAAAAAACTCAAAAATATTTAAATAATATTTTGGGATTTAAATTAGTAGTCAGCTTACTTTCTTGTTTAATTATTTTTTTCTTGGTTCGTTTATTGCATTATTCCGTTATTATTCAAAATTTAACTTATTTGGTTGTTATTTCGTCAATCCTCGGTTCATTTGGTTCAACTTTTTATCAGGTTTTTCGGGGACATTTTAATTTTAAATATGAGGCCTTGGGAACAATTTTATCTCAGACAACCTTGGTAGTCGTCGGCGTAATTTTAATGAAGCTAAAAGTTAATTTACTTTTAATGATCCTTCCATATATTTGCGCTAACGCGATTTTTCTGATTAATAGTTTGAAATTTTTTAAAAGGCAAACAGGAATTTGGTTTAAATTTACTTTTGATTTAATGGAGATTAAACAATTAATGAAACTCAGTTTGCCGTTTTTTATTGCCGGTATTTTTGCAACTTTATATCTTAATATTGATACGATTTTACTCTCGCATCTCGGCAATGATACGATGGTTGGCCTTTATAACGCAGCCAAGAAATTACCCAATGTTATTTTGGCTTTAATTCCGGCGGCGTTCAGTAGCGCTATTTATCCTGCTTTAAGCAAACATTTTTTTTCTTCAAAGCAAGAAACTTCCAGAATTTTTCAAGAAGCGCTTTTTTATTTATTATTAATTATTCTGCCGATTGTTTTTGGTACAATAATACTAAGCGATTCCTTAATTACTCTTTTCTACGGACCAAATTATTTGCCAGCATCTATTATTTTAAAAATTTTAATTCTAGCCCTGCCTTTTACTTTTTTTGATATATTGGCTATTACCTTGCTTAATGCTTGCAATCGCCAAAAAGTTAATATGATTAATCAGGGAATTGGCGTATCTGTTTTAATTATTTTTGCAATAATTTTAATTCCAAGATTGGCTCAAATCGGAATAGCCATTGCCTTTTTGGTCAGTTATTTATTTTTATTTGTTATAGAATTATGCTGGGTCTTGAAATTAATCAAGATTCATAAGAGATATTTTATAATGAAAATCGGCGGTATTTTCTTGTCGTGTTTAATTATGAGCGGTTTGATTATATTTTTACAAAATAAATGCCACTTGGTTGTTTTAATTTTAATCGGCATCGGTTCTTATTTTTTAAGCGCTTGTCTATTAAAAATAATTTCAAAGGAAGAATTAATAAAAGTTAAAAGTTTAATTTTATTTAAAAATGTCTAAAATATCGGAAAAAATTTGTCTGACAATTATCCATTGGGGATCTTGCTTAATTTTATTTTTACCGCTTTTAGTTTATCAATATACTTTATATCCTTATATATTTGGTAAGGTTATATTTTTTAGGATTTTGGTTGAAATTATTTTTGCGGCTTGGCTGTTTTTGGCTATTTATAATAACAATTATCGGCCTAATTGGAGAAATCCTTTGATTTTCAGTTTGACCATATTTATGGGTGTTCTGGTTCTAACTACATTGACAGGCGTTGATATTTCCCGTTCTTTTTGGTCAACCCAAGAAAGAATGACCGGTGTTTTGACTCTGTTTCATTTTTATGCATGGTTTTTAATCTTAACCAGTTGTTTTAAAAAATGGCAGGACTGGCGAAAATTAATTTGGACAAGTTTGATCTGTTCTTTTTTTATCGGCCTATATGGTCTGGGTCAAAAATTCGGATTAAAATTTTTGTTGAAAGAAAATAATCCCCAAATGACAGCAACACTCGGCAATCCAATTTTTTTGGCAGTTTATGCGATGCTCCATATTTTTTTATCCGGCCTGTTGATTGTTTTAGAAAAGATAAAATTGGGGAAAATTTTATCTTTTCTGTCTTTACTTTTTAATTTAACTATTATTCTCTTTGCCGCCTCACGCGGAGTAATGCTTACTTTCGGTTTATCATTTATATTATTTTTTGGTTATTTGATATTAAATATTCGTCCTAAAAAATTAAGATTAATTTCTATTTCCATTTTTATTTTATTGATGTTGGTGGTGGTCAGCGGAATATTTTTTCTTCAAACCCAAAAAGAAAAACCATGGATTTATAAAGCGCCGGTTTTTATTATGAGACTTGTTTATTTAACCGGCAGTGCGAGTGAGCGAACAATTGTTTGGCAAGCCGGTTGGCAGGGTTTTAAAGAAAAACCAATTTTAGGATGGGGCTGGGAAAATTATAATATAATTTTCAATAAGTATTATAATCCTCATTATTTAAGTTTAGGTCAGGAAAATACTTGGTTTGATCGTTCACATAATCAAGTTGTGGATTTATTGACTTTAACCGGCGGAGTGGGCTTAGTGGCTTATTTGGCGGTTTTTACAAGTATTTTTTGGCTACTACTCAATAAAAAGCGACACCAATACACAAACAATACGCGAATGACACAAACAGGGAGTGTATTATTGGCTTGTATGTTTTTGGCATATTTTATTCAGAATTTAACCGTTTTTGATACGCCGGCACCGCTTATTATTTTTTATTTTGGTCTGGCTCTAACTTATTTTATAACAACGAACAAGGATTTAGACATAAATAAGGGTTTAGAAAAATCAGAAGCACGAAATCCGAAATCCGAAACAAACACAAAATTAAAAAATCAAAATTTAAAATTAAATAATTTCCCGCTTCCAATTCTGATTTTTTTGATTATAATTTTTCTGCCATGGTCAATTTATAAATTTAATTTTGAGCCTTTTATTCAAAGCAAGGCGGCAGTTACCGGTATTTCCGCTTCTCGGGTTAATTTTAAAACAGGTCTTGATTGGTATAAAAAATCTTTAGCTAATCCGGTTTTCACAAATCCGGAAGTCAGGACTCAATTAGCCAAAACTATTGTTGAATTTCCCGGTCAGTCAAATCTTGATCCGGCTGTTTTACAACAAGGCAAGGAACTTGTCATTAAAGAATTTGAGAAAAGCGTTCAAGAACATCCTCAAGATGTGAGAAATTATTTATATTTGGGTCAGTTGTATAACTTAGGTTCAAAATATAATAAAGAGTATCTTGATAAAGCGGAGGTGGTTTTAAAAAAAGCGACAGAACTCTCGCCAAAACGCCAGCAAATTTATTTTGAATTGGGTAAAACTTATCTTTATAAAGGAGAATATGGAAAAGCTGTCAGCGCCATCCAAGAAGCGGTTAATTTTGATGATAAAGTAGGGGAATCATATTGGAATTTGGCGCAGGCTTATTTAATTTGGGGTAAAAATAAAGAAGCCACTGACGCAATAAATAAAGCCAGAGAATTAGGTTATTATAAAGAAGGTATTGATTTTAATATTGCCAAGGCCTATGCCGAAATAAAAGATTTTGGAAATGCTTTTGATTTTTGCAGCAGGGCTATTCGTCTGCAACCGGATAATTTAACCTCTCAACTGGGTTGCGCTTTGATTTACGCCAAGGGCGGCGATCAAGCCACAGTTCAGCAGATTTTAAATAAAATGGAAAGTATAAATCCACAGGCGGTTGCCCAAGCCAGACAATTAATAGAACAGCAAGAAAAATAAAATAATTTAAAAATCAGGGGGGCGGAAGAAATTCCGTCCCTTTTTACATTTTAAGCTTGTAAGTGATTGGTTTTTATGTTATAATATATTAAATTTATGAAGTTAAAAACAATTAAAGAAATCAAAAATTTAAAAGGAAAAAGGGTGCTGGTAAGGGTTGATTTTAATTGTCCGATAAAAAACGGCCGAGTTATTGATGATACTCGCATTCAGGCCGCTTTAGAAACCATTAAATATTTAATTCAACAAAAAGCGATTGTTATTTTGATTAGTCATTTGAGAGACCCAGAGGGGAAAAAGAATTTAAAATATAGTTTAAAGCCAATATATAAGCATTTGAAATTAAAAACTAAAAACTACAAACTACAAACTACAAACTTGAGGTTTATCAATGATTGCGTTGGCGAAAAAGTCAAAAAAGAGATTGCGACAATGAAGCCGGGAGAAATTATTTTATTGGAAAATCTCCGTTTTTATGATGGAGAAGAAAAAAATGATTTAAAATTTGCCAAGCAACTAGCCGAATTTGCGGATTTATACATTAATGATGCTTTTTCTGTTTGCCACCGGGCGCATGTTTCGGTCTCGGCAATTACTCGTTATTTGCCGGCCTATGCCGGTTTTCGTTTGGAGAAAGAAGTTAAAAATCTAAGTCAGGTTTTAGTTAAGCCATTACATCCGTTTATAGTTTTAATGGGCGGAGTTAAAATTTCCACCAAAATAAAAACCATAGAAAATTTAACCAAAAAAGCCGATCAAATTTTAATCGGCGGAGCCCTGGCTAATACTTTTTTAAAAATAAAAGGAATTAATATTGGAACTTCATTCTATGAACCGACAATGATTGAGGTGGCAAAGGAATTGGCTAAAAATAAAAAAATTATTTTGCCATTGGATGTTAAAACAAAATGTAAAATTAAAAAATCAAAATGCAAAATGACAATTCAAAATTTAAAATTAGATAAATTAAATAAGATTAAAGACGAGGAATTTAATATCTTGGATATTGGTCCTAAAACAGTTGAATTATTTCAAAAATATCTTAAAACCGCCAAGACAATTATCTGGAACGGTCCAATGGGTCTTTTTGAAGAAAAGTTTTTTGATCAAGGGACAAAGGAAATGGTTAAAATAATTTTAAACAATCGCAAAGCCAAAATTATTATTGGCGGCGGAGAGACCATAGCTTCCCTTCGGGAGGCAATTTCTAATTTTCAATTTTCAATTTCTAAACCGAATATTTTTATTTCAACCGGCGGAGGAGCAATGCTGGAATTTTTGGAAGGAAAAATATTGCCGGGAATTAAGCCGTTGATTAACTAATAAAAAAATTATGTCAAAAATTAAATCTATTTACGCTCGTGAAATTTTAGATTCAAGAGGCAATCCGACTCTTGAAGTTAGAGTTGTTTTAGAAAATGGTTTAGAATCAAAAGCAGCGGTTCCTTCCGGAGCTTCAACCGGTATTCATGAAGCGCTTGAATTAAGAGATAATAATTTAAACCGTTATGGAGGTAAAGGTGTATTAAATGCTTGTGAAAATGTGGAAAAAATAATCGCTCCGGCCTTAATTGGATATGAACCAAACCCTCAAGAAATTGATAAATTAATAATTGAATTAGATGGAACGCCAAATAAAAGCAAATTAGGCGCCAATGCCATTTTGGGGGTTTCTTTGGCCTGCGCTCGAGCTGGGGCTAAATCGCAAAATATTCCTTTATATAAATATATTCGCGAGACTTATCAGCTTGTTAACTTACCAGCTTATCAGCTTCCTATTCCAATGCTTAATGTGATTAATGGCGGAAGACACGCTGACAATAAATTGGATGTTCAGGAATTTATGATCGTGCCTTTGGCTGAAAATTTTAAAAACCAACCCAATCAATTGTTTAAAGAAAGAATAAGATTAAGCGCGGAATTTTTTCAGATTCTTAAAAATATTATTAAGAGCACTTATGGTTTTTCAGTAGCCGTTGGCGACGAAGGCGGTTTTGCGCCAAGCTTTAAAAATAATGAAGAAGTGCTGAAGGTTTTAATGTCCGCAGCCCAAGAAGCAGGATTTAAAATCGGGCAAGATATAGTTTTTGCTTTAGACGTGGCAGCTTCAGAATTTTATGATGTTAAAGAAAAAAAATATGTTTTTGAAAATAAAAAATTGTCATCTCAAGACTTGATTGCTTTATATCAAACTTGGGTTGAAAAATATCCGATTATTTCCATTGAAGACGGTTTGTCTGAAGACGACTGGGCCGGCTGGAGAGATCTTCACGCGCGTTTGCAAAAAATAATGATTGTCGGCGACGATTTGTTTACCACCAATATTGATCATTTAAAAAAGGGTATTGAAGAAAGGGCGGCAAATTCTATTTTAATCAAACCGAATCAAATCGGCACTTTGACTGAAACGATAAATTGCATTAAATTTGCCCAAGCGAATAATTATAAAATTGTTATTTCTCATCGTTCCGGCGAAACAAGCGACGATTTTATTTCCGATTTGGCCGTGGCTGTTGGCGCTGATTTTATCAAAGCCGGCGCGCCAAACAGAGGAGAACGAGTGGCAAAATATAATCGATTAATGGAAATTGAGGAAGAGTTGAAAAAAAATGCCTAATTTCTAATTGACCTAATTTCTAAACAATGTCTAATGTTAAAATGTCAAATATCTAATTTTTTTAATCATTTAATTAATTGGGATTTATTTAGAAATTAGAAATTAAAAATTAGAAATTTTTGAACAATTGAATGATTATATTAAATTATATTGTATGAAAAAAAATATTAATAAAATTAAACCCGTTATTCTTATAATCCTTGACGGTTGGGGGGTGGCGCCGGAAAGCAAGGGTAATGCCGTTACTCTGGCAAATACGCCAAATTTTAATCATTATAAAGAAAAATATCCCTATACCGAGGTTTGCGCTTTTGGAGAATGCGTCGGTTTGCCTAAAAATCAACCCGGAAATTCAGAAGCCGGTCATTTGAATTTGGGCGCCGGACGAGCCGTTAAAGATGACGCGGTTTATATTTCCGAGAGTATTAAAGATGAAACATTTTTTAAAAATCCGGCTTTTTTGGAAGGAATTTCACATCTTAAAAAATATAAATCAAAAGTTCATTTAATAGGCTTGGTGACTGAAGAAAACAGCGCTCATTCATCACCCGAACATTGGTTGGCAATGTTAAAGCTTTTGGAAGAGCAAAAAGTTGAAGAAGTATTTTTACATCTTTTTACCGATGGCCGCGATTCTTCACAGCATGCGGCTATTCGTCTGGTGGAGAGATTTGAACAAAAAATAAATCATGACAATCATCATTTGAAAGTTAATATCGCCAGTATTTCAGGCAGATTTTATGCCATGGACAGGACAAAACAATGGGACAGAGTTGAAAAAGTTTACAATCTTTTGGTTTTAGGCAAAGGATTTCAAGCTTCAACCCCCAAAGAGGCTATTGTTCAAGCTTATAATCGTCAAGAAACAGATGAATTTATTTTGCCGACTATTATCAAAAAAGATCACCAACCAACAGCCACTATTGACGACAATGATTTGGTTATTTTTATGAATCTGCGATCCGACCGAGCCCGTGAATTAAGCAAATCTTTTGTTCAAAAAGAATTCAATCAAAAAAACCCGGGTTCGTTTAAAAGAAAAAAATGGCCGAAAAATTTATTTTTTGTCGCTCTGGCGGATTTTGGTCCGGATTTGGATCATATCAGAACCGCTTATCCCAGCCGGATAGTAAAAAATAGTTTGCCGGTAATTATAGACGGTTTGCCGCAGCTTTATATTACCGAAGCTGAAAAATTCGCTCATGTCACTTTTTTCTTCAATGGCGGTTATGATCATTCCGTATCAGGAGAAGAAAGAATAATTGTTCCGTCACCGGATGTTTCTCATTATGATTTAACGCCAGAAATGAGCACGCGAAGAATAACAAAAATAGTTTTGGAAAAAATTAAAACTCAGAAATTTTATTTTATTATGATGAATTTTTGCAATGCGGACATGATTGGTCATACCGGTGATTTGCAGGCAACCATAAAAGGAATAGAATGTGTTGATGAAAGTTTGGGGAAAATAATTAAGGCCGGCAAAAAACACGGTTATTCCATTATTGTTACCGCTGATCATGGCAATGCCGAAGAAATGATTAATTTAACAACCGGCGAAGTGGATACCAAACATTCCATTAATCCGGTTCCGTTTATTTTAGTTAATTCCGATTATAAAGGAAAAAAATTAAGAAAAGACGGTGTTTTGGCTGATGT
This sequence comes from Patescibacteria group bacterium, assembly GCA_028717225.1. Lineage (GTDB taxonomy): Bacteria > Patescibacteriota > Patescibacteriia > UBA2591 > JAQUPP01 > JAQUPP01. The sequence continues at coordinate 4,476 of JAQUOF010000004.1, read as the reverse complement.
GGCGCCGACTATTTTGGAATTAATGGGTCTTAAAAAATCAAAAGAGATGACAGGCCAGACATTAATATCAAAAAGCAAAAATCAAAATGTAAAATGACAATGTAAAATTGACCTAATTAACCTAATTTCTAAACAATAACTCAAACTTTAGGTTAGAAATTTCAAAACTTTGTTTTTAATAAAAAATGATAGTTATATGACAGAATTATCTAATAAAATACAACCTGTAATATTGATAATTTTAGACGGTTGGGGAATCGCTCCGCCAAGTCAAGGCAACGCCGTTACTTTGGCTAATTTGCCGATATTCAATAAATTGGTTTCTTCTTATCCCACTTCAACTTTGCAATCATCAGGCGAAGCGGTTGGTCTCTCTTGGGGAGAACCGGGCAATTCAGAAGTCGGGCATTTGAGTTTGGGGGCGGGGAAAATTATTTGGGAAAATTTGCCGAAAATAAATAAATCAATTATTGACGGAAGTTTTTTTCAAAATCAAGCATTTTTAAAAGCAATAGAACATGCCAAAAAGAATAAATCAAATTTGCATTTGGTCGGATTATTGTCAAATGGAGCGGTTCATTCATCAAATGAACATTTATACGCGCTTTTGGAATTAGCCGCCAAAAATGATTTTAAACAGGTTTATATTCATCCGATTTTAGACGGGAGAGATACGCCGAGAGACAGCGGAAAAAGTTTTTTAATTCAATTGATGGAAAAAATTAAAATCATCGGAGTAGGACAGATTGCAACAATTACCGGTCGTTTCTGGGCAATGGATCGCGATAATCATTGGGAGAGAATTGAACAATCTTATTTGGCCATGGCAAAAGGTTTGGCCGAACAAGAATTTACAGATCCGTTGGAAGCGATTGAATCTTCGTATAAAAAGCAAATTTATGATGAGGAGTTCAGTCCGATTATAATAACGAAAGATTCTCAGCCTTTAAGCAAAATTCAGGATAATGATGCGGTGATTTTCTTTAATTTCAGATCTGATCGGGGACGTGAATTAACCAAATCTTTTGTTTCAAATGATTTTAAGGGTTTTAAAAGAGAAAAAATCAAAAATTTATTTTTTGTCACCATGACTGAATATGAAAAAGGTTTATCAGTAGAGATAGCTTTTCCTCCGGAAGAAATTAAAAATTCATTAGCCAAAATTATCAGCGATCAAGGACTAAAACAGCTCCATATCGCGGAAACGGAAAAATATGCTCATGTCACTTTTTTCTTCAATGGCGGGCGCGAAGAACCGTTTCCCGGAGAAGATCGCATTTTAATTCCTTCGCCGCGCATTTCTGCTTATGATCAAAAACCGGAAATGTCGGCTTCAGAAGTAACTCACCAAGTTCTGTGGGCGATTGACAGCAATAAATATCAATTTATCGTAGTAAATTTTGCCAATGCTGATATGGTTGGCCATACCGGTAATTTACCGGCCACGATCAAGGCGTTGGAATTTTTAGATGAGGCAATGGGCCAAATTGTCAGCTTGGCTTTAAAAGAAAATTGGGTTAGTATTATTGTTGCTGATCATGGCAACAGTGAGGAACTTGCCAATCTTCGCACAGGTGAAATAGATAAAGAGCATTCCACCAATCCGGTTCCTTTTATTGTGATAGATAAAAATTCAGAAAATAAATCTATTGTCCAGACGGCGCAAGAATTGAATTTATTGGCACCAAGCGGTGTTTTGGCTGATGTTGCCCCGACTGTTTTAAAAATCATGGGACTGGAAAAACCGGCCGAAATGACAGGAATATCATTAATATAATTTAAATAATTTAATAATAAAAAAAATATGGAAATAAAGTATTTTTTTCAAAATGTCACTCTTTCCGGAGAATTAAAAGATTATCTGGAAGAAAAAATTAAAAAATTAAATCGTTTTTCCGACAAAATTTGGGAGGCAAAAGTGGATTTAAATCATAATGCCAGTTATGCCAAATCAGAAGCTTTTACATTGGAATTGGTTTTAAAAATGCCGGATAGATTATTGGAAGCTTCAGTTCGCGCGGCCAATATTCAAGAGGCCGTAGATAAAGTTGAAGAAAAAATCAGAAAACAATTGGAACATTATCGTGGTATTCGCGAATCCAAAAAGCGCTTGATTAATAAATTTGTCAGAGGCACGAAAGCAATCTCTTCTTTATTTTTTAAAAAGGGAGAGGATAACGAAGACGAAGAATAGAAAACAGCTTCTTAGCTGGTAGCTTTTTAGCTTTTTAGGTTTTAGAAATTATAAAACCTATAAGTTAAGAAATTAATTTCTAAGAAGCTAATAAGCTAATTCCTAAAAAGCTAACTATTATGTCCCTTTTTAAAAAAATTTTTGGCGACCCCAATAAAAAAGAAGTTCAGAAACTTCTGCCAATCGTGGAAAAAATTAATTCTTTGGAATCGGAATTTAAAAAATTATCCGACAAGGATTTAATTGGAAAAACGAATGAATTAAAAGATGAATTGAAAAATGGAAAATCCAAAGATCAAATTTTGCCAGAGGCTTTTGCTTTGACAAGAGAAGCGTCAAAAAGAACATTACAGCAAAGGCATTTTGATGTTCAGTTAATGGCCGGTATTATTCTTCATAAAGGGCAAATCGCCGAATTGAAAACCGGTGAAGGAAAAACTTTAGCCGCCACTTTAGCGGCTTATTTGAATGCTTTGGACGGAAAGGGAGTGCATATTATTACGGTTAATGATTATTTGGCTCGTCGAGATACTGTTTGGATGGGCCAGATTTATTATGCTTTGGGATTAAGCGTCAGCTGCATTGTTCACGATGCGGCTTTTATTTATGATCCGAATTATCAGCCACCAGTTGAAGAAAATTCCGAACAGAATGAAAATGAAAAAAATAAAGAAGTGGAAGCTTTTAAAATTATAAAAAGTTATCTACGGCCGGTTAAAAGAAAAGAAGCGTATCAGGCGGATATTACTTACGGCACGAATAATGAATTCGGTTTTGATTATTTAAGAGATAATTTGGTTTACAGTTTGGACGATATGGCACAGCGAGAATTTAACTACGCCATTGTTGATGAAGTGGACAGTATTTTAATTGATGAAGCCAGAACTCCTTTGATTATTTCTTCACCGGCTGAAGAATCGGCTGACTTGTATTTTAAATTGGCGCGCTTGGCTAAAAATTTTAAAAAGGAAGAAGATTATATTGTTGACGAAAAAATGCAAACCGTTATTTTAACCGAAGGCGGGCAAAATAAAATGGTGGCTTGGCTGGGCGAAGATCCGTGGGCGACCAGTAATTTTACATTGGTTCATCATATTGAGTCCGCATTAAAAGCTGAAAGCCTTTTTACTTTGGATCGTAATTATGTTGTTAAAGACGGAGAGATAGTGATTGTTGACGAATTTACCGGAAGATTGATGTTTGGCCGCCGTTATTCTGAGGGCTTGCATCAAGCCATTGAAGCCAAAGAAAATGTGGAAGTTAAACAGGAATCAAACACTTTGGCCACGGTCAGTTTCCAAAATTATTTTCGTCTTTATAAAAAATTAGCCGGTATGACCGGTACAGCTCTCAGTGAAGCGGAAGAATTTGATAAAATTTATCATTTGGAAGTAGTAGCCATTCCTACCAATAAACCGGTAACCAGAGAAGATTTATCGGATAAAATTTATCGCACCGAAGAAGGCAAATATAATGCCTTGGCGGAAGAAATTAAAAAATGTTATGAAAAAGGCCAACCGGTTTTAGTCGGCACAATTTCAGTGGATAAAAATGAATTAGTTTCTCAATTATTGGAACGCAAAGGAATTCCTCATGAAGTTTTAAATGCCAAGAATCACGAAAGAGAAGGACAAATTATCGCTCAAGCCGGCAGAATGAAAGCAATAACCGTGGCCACCAATATGGCCGGTCGGGGAGTGGATATTATTTTAGGCGGCAATCCGCCAAACCTGGAAGAACAAAAAAAAGTTATTGAAGCCGGAGGTTTGCGCGTAATCGGCACAGAACGGCATGAATCACGCCGCATTGACAATCAGTTAAGAGGAAGAAGCGGACGTCAGGGCGATCCGGGTTCAACCGAATTTTTTATTTCTTTGGAAGACGATTTAATGAGAATTTTCGGCGGCAATCGCATTTCAGGTTTAATGCAAACCTTGAAAATTCCGGAAGATTTTCCGATTGAAAACAGAATGGTTTCACGAGCCATTGAATCAGCTCAAAGAAAAGTTGAAGAATTTAATTTTGACATGAGAAAACATTTGCTTGATTATGATGATGTTCTGAACAAGCATCGCGAAACGATTTATGGCCGAAGAAAAAAGATTTTGGCCATGGATAAAGAAGGTTTAAAAGAAAAAATCTTAAATGTCGTTGAAGAAGAAATTAAAAAAATAGTCGCTTTTCATACGGCCGGCGACGCGGAAGGTCAATGGGATATTAAGGGTATTGCCAATTTAATTAAAAATATTTTCCCGGTTCAGGAAAATTTAGAAGAAGCCTTG